>JAIXVK010000348.1 GCA_027483085.1 Comamonadaceae bacterium
CGTGATGGAAAACGGGGCCTCACGCAGGGCAAAGTGCCCCAGATACATTACTTGGCCGAACCATCAATCTGGATGACCCGGGCGCGGGCGGCATCCATGTCATCAATCGCGGCGCGGGCACGCCGGTTCTGCGCATCCCAGTCAGCAGCACTGCGGATGATGGTGGGCTTGATCAGCACAATCACCTCTTTCTTGCGGCCCTGGTTGGCGCGGTTCCCGAACAAGGCCCCCAATCCCGGCATGCTGGTGGTGCCCGGTATGCCGGATGCGTTGCGGCTCGATTCGAGCTGCATCAAACCACCAATCGCCACGATGGAGCCGTCCTGAATGCGCACCAGAGTGTCTGTTTCATTCACTGCACTGGAGGCCAGTGGCAGCTTGAAGTTACCGGCACTGCCCAGGTCGATTTGTTTGGACTTTTCGGTCACCGTGGTCAGTGCGGGGTGCACATGCAAGGTCACGTTGACGCCGTCGTCGATTTGAGGCGTCACATCCAGCGAGATCCCAGAGAAGAACGGCGTCAAGGTCACCGTCGGCAGTGTGCTGGTGGTGGCGCTGCTACTGTTGGAGCTGGTGGAGTTGGTTCCACCTGACACATTGGTCACGAAGAACTCATCGGTACCCACCTTGAGCACCGCCTTTTGGTTATTGAGGGTGGCAATACGAGGGCTAGAGAGCGTCTGTACATCGCCTTGGGTTTCCAAAAAACCCAGCACCGCGCCGAACTGGGTGGTTGCGAGCGCCAAACCGAACAAGCCACCGCCGGTCGCCACGGACGGGAAGGACACCGCTCCGTTGATCGTGGTGCTGCCTTGCACAAAGGCGTTGGTGCTCGTCACCCCGCTGCCGATCACGCCGGCAGCGACCTGGGTCGAACCATTGGTATTGAAAGCCCCCCAGTTCACACCGCTCTGGTAGCCATCGCGCAACTCGACCTCTACCACCTTGGCTTCCAGCATGACTTGCCGCTCCACCGAGGCTTGCGCTGCCTTGAGGAATTTCTCCACCTGCCGCAGTTCTTCAGGCATGCCGCGCACCGCCATGATGCCGGCCTGCGGGCTCGCGACCACACTGCGGCCTTCGCCGCTGCCCAACAGGCTGCGCACGGCACCGGAGAGCTCGCCCCAAAAGTCGGACTTGGAGGTGGTCGATACCCGGCTGTTTTCCGGTTGGGCACCGGTTCCGCCGTTACCAGTTGCACCGGCGGCTGTGTTTGTCCCGCCAGACGATGACTGCGGCAAACCCGCCCCGGACGAGACCCGCAACTCGCTGCTGCCTTGGCGCTGCGAGGTCGGGTAGTTCAAAGTAAACACACGGGTTTGGAGGGTCGGGGCGTACACCGTGATACGGCGCCCTTCTATTTTGAAGTCGTAGCCATACACATCGCGGATCGCCTCCAGAGCCTCGGTCACGGTCACGCCGCGCAAGGTCACAGACAAGGTCCCTGCCACGTCCGGGTGCATCAGCATGCTGTAGCGGGTGTCTGCCACGATCGCCAGGAACACTTCGCGCGCCTGGGCGTTGTTGACCAGCAAATCCAGACGCGGCTCGGGCGGCGGGGCCACCACGGGGGGTGCGGGCTCTGCCAAGGCTTCGCTCACTTTGGCGGGAACCACCGTTTGCGCCCGCGGTGCGGCTTCAGGTATTTCAGCCAGGATGGCCGCACTCACATCGGGCGTACGCAAGGGCCGGTCCATGCTGCCACAAGCGCCCAGAAGCGCCGCGCTCACCGTGGCACACAGAACCGAAACAGAGCGCGGAATAAAAGCGGTGGAGGACATAGCAATGGGGTTCATAGGTCGGGACTTCACGGTTGTGTGCCGGTGCATGGCGCAACAGGGGTCACGGCTTGGGCGGACTTCGGACGGACAGTTTTTGGTGCCGACTTGCGGGGCGATTCAGGGTCTGAAAGAGGGGCGGCACGGTCACAGGCACCAGGCGCCTTGGCCACAGACCGCTGGATTCCGGCAAAGCGGGGCAACTTGCGGATCTTGCGGCCGTCGCGCAACCAGATTTCAGTCTCGGTGATGCGGTCCAGCGTAGCGGTACCGACCTTTTTCCCGACGCCGACCAAGCGGGTGCCGACCACGAGATACGGAACCCCGTTCTGCACCATCACGCTCATATTGGGCAACGGCTCCTCTGTAGGATCCATGACAGCCCCCGGGGGCAAGGCCACGCCCGCTGCAGCAGGAGGCGCGGTCGGATCGCGCTCGGCGGCCCCAGCACTTCCCAGCCAACTTGCCAGCAAAAGGCTGCCCACCCATAGACGACTGGGCATCATGGCTGCGCCTCCAACACATAGACACGCAGGGTGAGCTCCGGCCCTTGGGGACCAACCAGCAACTGGAAGCCGCTCCAACGCAGGCGGGGCAAAGCTTGCTCGAGGCTTTTCACATACCGCGTCAATTCGCTGTAGGAGCCGGTCACTTTGAGCTCCAGGCCCCGGCGGGTAACGCCCGGGATTGTTTCAGAAGCCGGGGGCGCGCCGTCCGCCGATACCGTGCCGGAAGACACCAGGCGCAAGCCCGGGCTGCGCTTCAAGAACTGGGCAAGCACCGGCTCTATGGACGGCTCACCGCTGGCACCGGAAGGCGCGAGCGCTTGGATGTCACGCTGCAGGGAATCCAAGGTGGCTTGCGACTGGGCAAGCTCAGCGCGGACATCCGCGTTCAAATCGGTAGGCTTGGACACCAGCGCCAACTCGGCCCGCAAACGGTTGACCTCGGAGGACTGCGTCACGAACTGCTGCTGCACCTGCTTCATGGCCTTCTGCGCCGGGGAGAGCCAAAGCAAATCAGCCAATGCGAGCGCCACCACCAAAAGGGAAATGAACAAAAACAAACGCTCGCGCAGACTCAACGCATTGATGCGGGCTGACTGTGCAATCCACCAGGCTTTCATGGCTGGGCTCCCGGCGCTTCGGGTTGCGCTTGGGCGCTCACCAAATTGAAGGACCACGCCTCTCGCCCCCGGGCACCCGAGGCGCCTGCGGATGCTGCCAGCGCAGCGCCGCCCACTGACGGCGCCAGCGCCGTGCTCTGGATTTTCACGGTGCTGAGGCGCAAGCCGTCCATCAAGGGGCTCTGGGCCAAACGCCCCACCCAATCGTTCAAAGAAGACGGCTCCAAGGTGAAGCCGGTCACTTCCATGCTGCCCGCATCGGCGCGCACCGCGGTGATCCAGACCGAATCGGGGATGCTGCGTGC
>JAIXVK010000420.1 GCA_027483085.1 Comamonadaceae bacterium
GGCGGCGAGATCATCGCCAGCGGGTATCTCGCATCCGCTCCTGCGGGTTCGTAGTTGGGCAGGTGGTCGGGCAGGCCGTCGTCCCCGCGCGCAGCCAAGCGTGCGCTGTAAAACTCGCACTTGCCGCTTGGTGTTGGAAAGCCGCCATCGGCAAACGGTGCATCGGAAACGGGCAGGGGCGCGTAGCCCTGGCTTAGTAGCAAGCCAAAGTCCACCTTGTCGCCAAAGGCCGTGCGGCACAGACTCTCATCGGACTCTGCAAACACGTCTTCGGTGTAGCCCATGCGCTGCGCCAGATCGCGGAAGAACTGGGTGTTGGTGCGCGCCTCGCCCAGAGGGGCAATGGAGGGGCGGTTGAGCAGGATGTCGGTGTGGCCGTAGCTGCTGTGCACGTCCCAATGCTCGAGTTGGGTGGTGGCGGGCAACACGTAGTCGGCGTAGTCGGCCGTGTCGGTCTGGAAGTGCTCCAGCACCACGGAAAATAGGTCTTCGCGCGCAAAGCCTTGCACCACCTTGGCGGACTCCGGGGCTACGGCGACGGGGTTGCTGTTGTAGACGATGAGGGCTTCAATGGCCGGTCCGAACTCGGGGCTGGCCGGGCGCAGCAGGTCATCGCCAATAGTGCTCATGTTGATGGTGCGCGGTGTGCGGCCGGCCAGCAGTTCAGGCCGCTCCAGTGCCATGGTCTGGGTCGGCACATAGCCCGAGCTGGACAGCAACACTCCGCCTGCGCGGTGTCGCCAGGCGCCCACTAGGGCGGGAAGGCAGGCAATCGCGCGCACGGCATTGCCGCCGCCACGCACCCGCTGCAGCCCGTAGTTCATGCGGATGGCTACCGGTTCGCCTGCGCGTGCAGTCTGGCCGTATTCGCGGGCCAGCGCGCGCACTTCGTCGGCGGTGATGCCACACACCTCAGCGGTGCGCTCGGGCGTCCACTGCAGGGCCCGTTCGCGCAGGCCCTCCCACCCAAGGGTGTGGCGGGCGATGTAGTCGTGGTCCAGCCAGTCGTGGGTGATCAGCTCATGCATCAGGCCCAGCGCGAGGGCGGCATCGGTGCCGGGCAGCAGGGCAATGTGCTGGTGACATTTCTCGGCCGTCTCGGAGCGGCGCGGGTCGATGCAGATGATGCGCGCGCCATTGCGCTTGGCGGTTTGCACATAACGCCAGAAGTGCACATTGCTGGCAATCGAGTTGCTGCCCCAGATCAGGATGAGTTTGGCCTCTGCAAAAAACTCCACCTTGGTGCCCACCTTGTTGCCCAGAGTGAAGGTCAGTGCTTCAGCACCCGCTGAGGCGCAGATAGTGCGGTCCAGCCGGGCGGCGCCTATTCTGTTGAAGAAGCGGGCTGCCATGCCTTCGCCTTGCACACGCCCCATGGTGCCAGCGTAGCTGTAGGGCTGAATGGCCTGTGGGTCGCGACCGGCAATGGTCTGGAGCTTGTTAGCAATGTCGCTCAGCGCCTCGTCCCAGCTCACGCGTTCAAATTGGCCGGACCCTTTGGGCCCCACGCGCTTGAGCGGGTGCAGCAGCCGTTCGGGGTGGTAGGTGCGCTCGGTGTAGCGCGATACCTTGGTGCACAGCGCGCCATTGGTGGCAGGGTGGTCCGGGTTGCCCTGGACTTTGATCGCTATGCCGTCTTGCACCGTGACCAGCATCGAGCAGGTGTCCGGGCAGTCGTGGGGGCAGGCGCCCAGAATCTGGGTGGCTGCGGTGGCGGGGGTGTGAGTGGTCGCGGGAGTGTCTGAGTGCATGTGCGGACTTTACCGAATTGCGTATGCTCTTGCGATCACACAAACGGGACATTTCTGTCCCCGCGGAGGACACTTGCCATGAAATTGATCGAACCCATTGTTGCCAACACCCCCGAGATTGCGGCCCTGCGCAAAGACATCCATGCCCACCCGGAGCTGTGTTTCCAAGAGGTGCGCACAGCCGATGTGGTAGCCGCCAAGCTGACGGAGTGGGGCATTCCGATCCACCGCGGCATGGGCACTACCGGGGTGGTGGGCATTGTGAAAGCCGGCACCTCCAGCCGCGCACTGGCTTTGCGCGCCGACATGGACGCCTTGCCCATGCAAGAGTTCAACACCTTTGCCCACGCCAGCAAACATGCAGGCAAGATGCACGCCTGCGGGCACGATGGCCACACCGCCATGCTGCTGGCAGCGGCCCAGCACTTTGCCAAACACCGCAACTTTGACGGCACGGTGTACCTCGTGTTCCAGCCCGCCGAAGAAGGTGGCGGTGGCGCCCGCGAGATGATCAAGGACGGCTTGTTTGAGCAGTTCCCGGTCGAAGCGGTGTTCGGCATGCACAACTGGCCGGGCATGGCCGCGGGCACCTTTGCGGCCAGCGCGGGCCCGGTGATGGCGTCCAGCAACGAATTCAAGATCACCATCCGCGGCAAGGCCGGCCATGCGGCCATTCCGCACAACGCCATCGACCCGGTGGTGGTGGCTTGCCAGCTGGTGCAGGGCTTTCAGACCATCATCAGCCGCAATGTGAAGCCGATTGATGCGGGCGTGATCTCGGTCAC
>JAIXVK010000455.1 GCA_027483085.1 Comamonadaceae bacterium
GACATGAAGGCGCGGCTATCGACCAAGATGGTGGGCGAGACGCTGGAGCAGCACTGCGAGATTGAGTTCAACCGCATTCGTGCGGCGGCGTTTCAGCGCGCGCATTTTGAAAAAGACAACGACGCCCGCTCCGGCAGCAAGGGCGACTACATTTTTCGCGACATGGACGAGTCGGGCAACGAGATCGTTTCCATCATGTTTGAGATGAAAAACGAGAGTGACGAAACCGCCACCAAAAAGCGGAATGAAGACTTTCTGAAAGAGCTGGACAAAGACCGCACCGAGAAGGCGTGCGAATACGCGGTGCTGGTGTCTTTGCTGGAGCCGGAGAGCGAGCTGTACAACAGCGGCATTGTGGATGTGTCGCACCGCTACCCCAAGATGTATGTGGTGCGGCCGCAGTTTTTTGTGCCCCTGATTACGCTGCTGCGCAATGCGGCTTTGAACTCGATGAAATACAAGTCCGAGCTGGCGCTGGTGCGCTCGCAGAACGTGGACATCACCAAGTTTGAGACCCAGCTGGACGAGTTCAAGACGGCGTTTGGGCGCAACTGGCGCCTGGCCTCTGAGGGCTTTGAAGAAGCGGTCAAGCGCATTGACGAAGCCATCAAGGACCTGGAAAAAACCAAAGAAGCGCTGCACAAGTCAGCCAACAACCTGCGCTTGGCCAACGACAAGGCCGACGATCTGACGATCAAAAAGCTCACCCGCGGCAACCCCACGATGGCGGCCAAGTTTGCGGAGCTGGCGGGCCCCATCACCCCAGCGGGCACGGAGTAAAAGCGCAGCAAATTGCTTCGATATTGATAGCTGCCTGCGCTTATTTCACAGGCGCTATCGGCCTACTTCGTCTTAAACCCATCCTCTCGCTGCGCCCGCACTGCCAGCACAAACACGATATCGATGGCCGCTACATAGCGGTACAGCGCCACATAGCCGCGAGTGGCGCGGCCAATGACGAGTTCGCGTTTGCCGTCTTTCACGGGCCGCCCGATCAGAGGGCTGTGGGTCAGGATTTGGATGGTTTCCAGAATGTCGCCAATGCGCTGAGGCGCAGATGTAGGGTCGAACTGGGCAATGTGTTCAAAGAAACAGTCGAAATCGTCAAAGACTTCCGGGGCCAACTCGATGCGGGTCATGCCCGGGGTCACTTGGCCAGTTTGCGGGCCGCCGGTTTGCGCGCTGGCTGACCATTAGCCCGCGCGGTGAGGTAGGTTTTTGCGGCGTCCCACGACACGGTTTTGCCGCTGGCTTGTATGTTGGCCCAACGCTGATCGGCCAGCGCGTTAAAAGCGTTGTCCAGCTCCACTTGCTCCACGGTTTGGGAGATCGCATCCAAGATGAAAGCATGCGCAGTTTTACCAGCATGCTGTGCGGCGGCAGCGACGCGGGCTTTGAGCTCGTCTTCAATGCGGATGGTGGTGGTGGACATGCTGCAGTCTCCTTGTTGAGCTGAAATAGTAGCACGTCCGTGCTACATAACTCACTTCACCGGAATAGGCAGCTCCGCCGGCACCGGCACTGCGGTCACGCTGTTTTTGGGGCTCCCTTCGATGATCTTGTCGGAGTACGACATATAGACGAGGGTGTTGCGCTTCGCGTCTACCATGCGCACCACGCGCACGTGTTTGAACAAGAAAGAGGCGCTGGCCTTGAAGACTTCGTCTTGCTTGTCGACCTTTTCTTTGAAGCTGATGGGGCCCACTTGGCGGCAGGCGACTGAGGCATCCGAGGTGTCTTCTGCCAAGCCCAGCGCACCGGCGTAGCCGCCGGTTTTGGCGTGCGACAGGTAGCAGGCTACGCCGTTGACGACCGGATCGTCAAACACATCGACCACTACTTTGTCGTTGGGGCTGAGCAGTTTGAAGGTGGTGCTGACGGTGCCCACGGTTTCGGCGCTTGCGGCCAGCGCAAGGCTGCTGAGCAGCAAGGCGGCTAGTGTTTTTTTCATGACAAACTCCCTTGGTAAAAATGAGGCGGGTGCTTCATTGTGTGCCCATTACCAACCCCAGGGAGACTTGCCATGCAACTCGGCTACACCATCCTCTACGTCCCCGACGTGCCTGCCACGCTCAAGTTTTACGAGGCGGCCTTTGGCCTGACCACCCGCTTTTTGCATGAAGGTGGCGACTACGGCGAGCTGGAGACGGGCAGCACCGCGCTGGCGTTTTCAGCCCACCGCCTGATGCAGCAGCTGGGCAAGAACCCGCAGGCGGCCAGCCCCACGGCGCCCTGCTTTGAGATTGCGCTGTGTACGCCTGATGTGGCCGCCGCGCTGGAGCGCGCCATAGCTGCCGGGGCCACACCGATGCGCCCCTTGGAGGTGATGCCTTGGGGCCAGACAATTGCCTATGTGGCCGATATCAACGGCTTTTTGGTGGAGCTGTGCACGCCCATGGGCTGAGCACGGCACAAGTTCGCCACACGCTTTGCTACGTTTTTAATAGCTACCCGCGCAGGCTTTACCTAGGCTAGGTGCCAATTTGGCTTAAATGTGTGGTCAACACTGCCCGGGTAGCCTCGTCCGCCGGGAACACATGTTCCACCCGCAGAGACGCCAGCGTGATGTCTTGCGGGGTACCGAAGGTAGAAAACATGCTGAAGAAAGCCAGCTCGCCATGCCGGGTGGCAAAGCGGGTGGTGAGCACCGGCGCCATCTGGCGCGGCCAGGCTGCCAGCACCCGCTTGCCCAGGCGCTGCTGCATGTGCTGCGCTAGCTGCTCGACGCGGGGCAGGATGTCGGGCACCACGCTGGCGTCGTCGCGCATATGGGCCAGCAGGGCGGGGGCCACTTCTTCGAGGTTGGTAATGTGTTTCGTCATGCCCTCGGGGTGCAGCATGGCGTCGATCATGTTCACAGGCGCGCCGGGGGGCAAATCGTCCACCCAGGGCATGAGGGTGGTGGCTAGCCACTGGGCGCCGCGGTTCATGTGCAGCACGTTCCAGGCGGCGTCCATCACCATGGCGGGCATGGGGTCGTGCGCTTGCAGCAGCTGGGCCAGTGCGTCGCGCACCGGGGCGAGCACCGCGTCGGCCAGCTCGCTGCCACGGTAGACCGGGGCAAAGCCGGCCTGCTGCAGAGCCACGTTGCGCAGGGCGAGCGGGGCTTGCAGCTCGTGCAACCAGCTCAGCAGCAGCTCGCGGCTGGGCTGGGCGCGGCCGCTTTCCACAAAGCTCACATGCCGCTGGCTCACGCCCATGCGCAGGGCCAGTTCCAGCTGACTCAGGCGCTTGGACTTGCGCGCGGTTTGCAGGGTGGTTTGCAGGCTGTCGGACTGGGCGTTGTGCGGGTGGATGGTGCTGGTTTCCATGCGGCATTGAATCACAGCGCTGCGCTTTCGCAATTACCTGCGACGTAATTGCACGCATGCAGGGCGCTGCGCAAACTTGGGCCCCGTCAGCGTTGTTTGCTGGCGCCACTTCTCACAAGGAATTCTCATGAACAAGGCTTTGTTGATCGTCGTACTCGTTGTTTTTGGTGCCCTGACCGGCTACACGCTGTTGCACTACGGCGGGCTGTTGGCGTGGCTGGCGTTTTACACACGCGACCCGGCGAGCTGGCAGATTTATACCGACTTGGTGATCGCCATGTGTTTGCTGCTGGTGTTTATCAGGCGCGATGCACAGGCCAACGGCCGGCCGTTTGTGCCGTGGGCGGTGTTCTGCCTGGCGGTGGGTTCGTTCGGGCCACTGCTGTATTTCATTACCGCCAAAAAGCGCGCGGCGAGCTGAGCCACACAGGGGGGATGCCGGGGGGCAGTCCCGCAAGTGCGGTCGGGTTCAGGGCTTTCTGGTAGAACTCTGCTCGGCCATGGCACACAACAAAGGAGCCCCCATGTTCAGTCACGTCATCCTCGGTGTTAACGATCTTGAAGCCTCGCGCAAGTTTTACGACGCGCTTTTGGGCGCCCTGGGCATCAAGCCCGGTGTGCACAACCACAACGGCGAGGCCGGGCGCTACTTTTACCGCACGGCCACGGGCCTGTTTGGCATTACGACCCCCATCAATGGCGAGCCGGCCACCGCCGGCAACGGCAGCACCATCGGCTTTGCCATGAGCAGCACCGAGCAGGCCGATGCGTTTCACGCAGCCGGAGTAGCCAAC
>JAIXVK010000575.1 GCA_027483085.1 Comamonadaceae bacterium
GGCCGAGGCTGTGTGAAAACCCTTTGAACCTGGCGCAGTGTTTGCTATGACCTATTAAGCCGTTTGGAGGTTTTAGTATGTCCAGATTCATTGTGGGAGAAGACAGGCATCAAGTGACATTGTTGCCAGAGTGCCTGGACGACTTCATCACTGAAGACAACACGGTTCGGGTGGTCGATGCCTTCGTCAGTGAGCTGGACATGAAGGCTCTGGGCTTTGAAGGTGCCAATCCAGCGTTAACTGGACGCCCTTCGTACCATCCTGCTGTCATGTTGAAGGTCTATCTCTATGGGTACCTCAACCGCATCCAATCCAGTCGGCGCTTGGAGCGTGAATGCCAGCGCAACGTGGAGCTCATGTGGCTCACAGGCAGGCTTGCCCCAGACTTCAAGACCATTGCAGACTTCCGCCGTGACAACAGCACAGGCATCCGCAACGTATGCAGGCGCTTCGTCATGCTGTGCCGCGACCTCAAACTCTTCAGCCAGGCAGTAGTGGCTATCGATGGCAGCAAGTTCAAGGCGGTCAACTCGCGTGATTGCAACTTCACGAATGGAAAGATCGACAAGCGCCAGGAGCAGATTGAAGAGAGCATCCAACGCTATCTGACTGCACTGGAGACAGCAGACCGCACACAGGCTGTTGAGCTTGAAGCGAAGACTTCGCGTCTGACAGACAAGATTGCTCGGTTGCGCCAGCAAATGCGTGAGCTCGACGTAATCAAAGAACAGCTCAAGACACAGCCCGACGGTCAAATATCTAGGACCGATCCCGATGCACGGTCCATGGCCACCAGTGGCAAGGGATCGGGCATGGTGGCCTACAACGTGCAGGCGGCAGTGGACGCCAAACACCATCTGATCGTTGCACATGAAGTCACCAATGCTGGCAGTGACAGGGCCCAACTCAGCTCCATGGCGCAAGCGGCCCGGGAGGCCATGGGCACAGAAACGCTACGTGCAATCGCAGACCGTGGCTACTTTAGCGGTACTCAAATCAAGGCATGTGCCGATGCAGGTATTGATGCAGTCCTTCCCAAGCCAACAACATCGAACGCCAAGTCCGAAGGTCGCTTCGACAAGGCCGACTTTATCTACATCAAGAAAGATGACGAATACGAGTGTCCTGCCGGACAGCGGGCGAAGTTCCGAATGGCCAGAGACGAGCGCGGAATGATGACTCGCCGCTACTGGAGCAGCGCCTGCCCCCAATGCCCATTGAAGTCGCAATGCACACCCAGCGGCAATCGGCGAATCTCCCGCTGGGAACATGAGGATGTGTTGGAGGCAGTGCAGCGCCGATTGGATCGCGCCCCCGACTCCATGACAGTAAGACGTCGGACCGTTGAACATGTGTTCGGCACGCTCAAGAGCTGGATGGGCTACACGCACTTCCTCACCAAGCGGCTGCCCAACGTCAGTGCAGAGATGGGCATGAACGTGCTTGCGTACAACTTCAAGCGTGTGTTGAGTATCTTGGGATTTGAGGGAATGATGAAGGCGATGAGATTGGTGGGGGCGTGAGCCCTTTATTGCCGTTTGCGGCTCCATACGGGGCTATGAGTACGGCCTCGCATAGCAACGCCCAGGCCCCATCTGCACGGATTTCCTCATGCGAACCTGTTGGGTTAATGCAAAGCCGCCTCTGGCGGGGCGCCAACGAGAGTTTCCACACAGCCTCGGCCGCAAGGCGACCACCATCCATCGGTTGTGACCCTGGTACAGATGGTCTTACGGCAAACTTTTTGCACACCTGAAGCCGATGTAGACAACCGCAGTGGAGGCCGGTTTCGTTTGCAGATGATCGCGGTGCATCTGGGCCGCTCCGTACCACCAGGAGCCGCCCCGCGTTGGGCGATCGGTATCTGCCGCTGGGGACTTACCGTCATCTGTCCACTCCCATGCATTGCCGCCCATGTCCCATAGGCCATTGACGCCTTTTCGTGTGGTTCCGGTCAATACATGGCCACCGCCTCTGGAAGTGACCAAGCCACCTGCATAAGCTGCAAGGGTGTTTGTGGTGCCGCAATCACCCAGGCAGTTGGCGCCTTCAGGGCTGATTCCGGTTGGATACGGGTAGGGCGTGTCTTTCACAAAACCAGCGGTTGGAGTAGCCCGTCGTTCAATGTAAGCCGCCTCCATCCATTCGGCATCAATGGGAAGCCGCTTACCCGCCCATTGGCAAAATGCTTTGGCCTCATTGAACGTGATGTGCACCGCGGGTTCTCTGTCGTTTGCAGGAACACCGTAAGGAGTGCGCCAAGTCCACCCTTTGCGTTGCACCCAACCACCCTCATAGGTGCTACCGCCTCCTGCCCTTTCGGCAGTAGTGACGATCCCGGTGGCCTGCACATAGCGCGCAAACTGCGCGATGCTCACTTCCGTGCGGTCAATGGCAAACCCTCTTATTTCCTGCATGTCATCGTTCGCCGCCTTCGCCATTGAGCCGGAAAACATCCAAAGCAGTGTAAGCATCCATAAGTTTTTCATAGGCTAATTCTGACGTCAGTCCAATCACCCGTGTTCCCCTCCACCATCGGCGACAAGGAAGGGCTGATATTCTTGCGCACCTTGCCAGGCACTGCGGCATGACTTGGCGTGTCGAGCCCTCTCAAATCTTGGAGCTTTCAAATATCTATTCCATCGGTTGACTCCGCCTCTACTTCTACCGACCGTGGCACTGTTGAGCAAGAGTTGCTCCGCGTGCAGGCCCTCATGCAACTGGAGCAGAAAGAAGACCTGGCGCAATTCAAGCTCAAAAGCGCAAAGGTCAGTATCCAGGAGCGCCAAAAGCGTGGCCTCACCTGGTACCCCGTCACCATTACCAACGAAGACACCGGCTTTGGCGGCAAAGTGGTGCTGGAGTTGGAGCGCGCGCCGAGTCAGCAGGGCCTGCATTTGTTTCAAGTGGGAAGCAATGCGTCGGTGTTTGCCAATCTGCCGGGCCACTCGAAGGATGACCAGCCCACGCTTCCTGGCGTGATCACCAGCGTGCGGCGCAACAAGTTGTCGCTCACCACGAACAA
>JAIXVK010000246.1 GCA_027483085.1 Comamonadaceae bacterium
AAGAACTTGATGCCGTTGTCTGCAAACGGGTTGTGGCTGGCGCTGATGACCACGCCTAACGACGCGCGCTGGGCGCGGGTCAGGTAGGCCACCCCCGGGGTGGGCAGCGGGCCCAGCAGCACAACATCGACCCCTGCTGAGTTAAATCCACTCTCTAGGGCACTCTCCAGCATGTAGCCGGAAATCCGGGTGTCCTTGCCGATGAGCACCGTGGGGCGCGCCTCGGTTTCTTTGAGCACATGGCCCACTGCATGCGCAAGGCGCAACACGAAGTCGGGGGTGATGGGCGCTTGGCCCACTGTGCCGCGAATGCCGTCAGTGCCGAAATATCTTCTTCCCATAGGTTCTTTCTGTTGGTTTTGTAATTGATGAATCAGCCACCGGCAAACCCCAGTGAGGAATACCAGTGAAAAATGAATGGACTAGCTGCCGAGGTCCCGGGCTGGCGCCTGAGGAACCTGCTCTGCCTGCATGGCAGCCAGCACCCGGAGTCCGCTGATGGTCTCGCGCACATCATGCACCCGCACCACATGCGCGCCGTTTTGGACTGCCAGCACAGCCGCCGTCACGCTAGGTGCGAGGCGCTGTTCGATACCAAACCCTGCCCCCTGCGGCGAACCCGTTTGGGTCACCGCCACCAGTGACGATTTGCGCGACCAGCCCGCCAGCACCGCATAGCCTTGCGGCACGGCCTCCGCCTGGCGTGCGAGCAGTGAAAAATTCTGGGCTACTGTCTTGCCAAAGCCTATGCCCGGGTCCAGACAAATACGTGTCGAATCGACTCCCAGCCCTTTTAAATCAAGCGCGAGCTGCTGCAAAAATGAGAGCACCTGGGGAACGACATCACCCGCCATCGGCGCCGACTGCATGGTCTGCGGGTCACGGTGCATGTGCATCAGGCACACCCCGCAGTTCGGGTGAGCCGCCACCACGTCTTGTCCGGTCTTGCCGCTCGCGTCACCACGCCAACGCAAAGCCCACACGTCGTTGATGATGTCTGCACCCAAGTCCAACGCCGCTTGCATCACCGCTGGCTTGTAGGTATCCACCGACACCGGCACACCCAAAGTCACTGCATGGCGGATGACCGGCAATACACGGGCAAGCTCTTCCTCCAAGCTCACCGGTGGCGCGCCCGGGCGGGTGGACTCGCCGCCGACATCGAGAATATCCGCCCCATCCCGGAGCAACGCTTCGCAGTGCGCCATGGCTGCAGAGCTGGTGGCATGCTGACCACCATCCGAAAACGAATCCGGGGTGACGTTGACAATCCCCATGACACGGGGACGGCTGAGGTCAATCGAAAAGCGGGAGGTCTGCCAATGCATAGAACACCATTATCCCCAATGAAAACAGGGCCCGAGGGCCCTGTTTTTCACACAAACGCGATTTAGTTACGCCGCGTTTGGCGCTGGTTCTGCAGCAACTGCTGCTGCACCACCGCCACCGCCGCTGTTAGGCGGAGTGCGAGGGGTCCAGTCCTTCGGTGGACGGGGCTCGCGGCCGGCCATGATGTCGTCCAGCTGGTCGCTGTCGATGGTTTCCCACTCCAGCAAGGCCTTGGCCATCGCATGCATCTTGTCTTGGTTGTCTTCAATCAGCTTGCGTGCCAGGGTGTATTGCTGGTCAATGATGCGGCGCACCTCAGAGTCCACCTTTTGCATGGTTTGCTCGCTCATGCTGGTGGTCTTGGTTACGCTGCGACCCAGAAACACTTCGCCTTCGTTCTCGGCGTACACCATAGGGCCCAAGGCGTCGGTCATACCGTAGCGGGTCACCATGTCACGGGCAATCGAGGTAGCGCGCTCAAAGTCGTTCGACGCGCCGGTGGTCATTTGATTCATGAACACTTCTTCGGCGATACGGCCACCGAACAACATGCTGATTTGATTCAGCATGAACTCGCTGTCATACGAGTAGCGGTCTTGCGAAGGCAGGCTCATGGTCACACCCAAGGCACGGCCACGGGGAATGATGGTCACTTTGTGCACCGGATCGCACTTGGGCAGCATTTTGCCGATCAGTGCGTGGCCGGCTTCGTGGTAGGCCGTGTTCTTGCGCTCTTCCTCGGGCATAACCATGGACTTGCGCTCAGGTCCCATGATGATCTTGTCCTTGGCCTTTTCGAAGTCCTGCATTTCGACCAAGCGCGCATTGCGGCGAGCTGCCATCAGGGCTGCTTCATTGCACAAGTTGGCCAGATCAGCACCGCTCATGCCGGGAGTGCCACGAGCAATCACGCTGGCGCTCACGTCCTGGCCCAAGGGCACTTTGCGCATGTGCACGTTCAGGATCTGTTCACGGCCACGGATATCGGGCAGCGTCACATACACCTGGCGGTCAAAACGGCCGGGGCGCAGCAAAGCGGCATCCAAGATGTCAGGGCGGTTGGTAGCAGCTACCACGATCACGCCGACATTGGTCTCAAAGCCGTCCATCTCCACCAGCATCTGGTTCAGAGTTTGTTCACGTTCGTCGTTGCCACCGCCCAGGCCAGCACCACGCTGGCGGCCGACGGCGTCAATTTCATCGATGAAGATGATGCACGGCGCGTTCTTTTTGGCGTTCTCGAACATGTCGCGCACACGGGATGCACCCACGCCCACAAACATTTCGACAAAGTCAGAACCGGAAATACTGAAGAATGGCACTTTGGCTTCACCGGCGATCGACTTAGCCAACAGCGTTTTACCGGTACCGGGAGGGCCCACCAGCAGCAAACCGCGGGGAATACGGCCGCCCAGCTTTTGAAACTTGCTGGGGTCCTTCAAGAAGTCAACTACTTCCTTGACTTCTTCTTTGGCCTCGTCGCAACCTGCCACGTCGGCGAAGGTCACGGTGTTGGTGTTCTCGTCGAGCAAGCGGGCTTTGCTCTTGCCGAAGCTAAAAGCTCCGCCCTTGCCGCCACCTTGCATTTGGCGCATGAAGTACACCCACACGCCGATCAACAGCAGCATCGGGCCCCAGCTGACCAGCAAGGTCATGAGCAAGGAGCCTTCTTCGCGGGGCTTGACATCGAACTTGACGTTGTTGGCAATCAAATCACCCACCAAGCCGCGGTCGAGATAAGTCGCTGTCGTGCGGACTTTGCGGTCATCAGAGGTGATGGCCAGAATTTCTGTACCGCCCTGCCCCTCTTGGATGATGGCGCTTTTGATCTGGTTGTTGCGGACCTGCTCCAGGAAGTCGGAATAGCCGACCATGCCAGACGCAGAGGCGCGCGAATCAAATTGCTTGAACACGGTGAACAGCACCAAGGCGATCACCAACCAAACTGCAACTTTAGAAAACCACTGATTATTCAAGCGAAGCTCCATTCAGGACGCGAGGGCCCTTGCCCCGCATACATGGCAACCATTTTAGGCCTTTCAAGGATGTCGCATACTTTTTTGCTTGCGGACATCCATAGAAATAGCATGGGTTTGATCAACTAAGTCTCAAAAGCCCTTGAGGCCCATCCCAATCAGGAAGGTTTCAGAAGACCGGTCTCGTGATGCTTTGGGTTTCAAGGGCTTCACGGTGACAAAGGCCTCCTTGAACTTTTGCACCACGGCGTTGTAGCTCCCGCCATGGAACACTTTTGCGACGAGCGCTCCCTGGGGTTTCATGTGGTTTTGGGCAAATTCGATGGCCAGTTCTACGAGGTATTCAATACGGGCCGCGTCCGCAGATGAAATGCCCGACAGGTTGGGCGCCATGTCCGAGACCACCAGATCCGCCTTGTGCCCGCCGAGGGCGGCCTCCAGCTGCGTCAAAGTCTCGGCCTCCCGGAAATCGCCTTGAATAAAGGTCACCCCTTCAATCGGCTCCATAGGAAGCAGGTCCAAGCCGATCAAGGTGCCGTTCAGGGCCCCTGCCGCCGCCCCCTGAGGCGACATGCGCCGCCGTAGGTACTGGCTCCAGGCACCCGGTGTGCACCCCAGATCCACCACCAACTGCCCCGGTTTGACCAAGTGCAAGGTTTCATCAATCTCTTTGA
>JAIXVK010000518.1 GCA_027483085.1 Comamonadaceae bacterium
AACGCCGCGCGGTCCACCTTGGGAATCTGGTTCGGGCCGGAGGTGAATTCGGTGCGCTCACCGTTGGCGAGCATCCAGGATTCATCGCTACCGAAAGTTCCTGTTTTGGCCTCGGTCAGAGAGACGACAAACCCCTGGTTGTCGAATTCGTAGACCCGGATGTCTTTCAGGGTTGCATCTGACGCCAGGGAACCCACGTTCACCGAGTAGCTGCCGTAAGCCTGCTTTTCTTTCAGCCAGGCGCCGGTTTTACCCACACTGATCTTGCCCTGAAAGCGGGATTTGAGCAGTTGGGCTGTTTTGTCCGCCAAGGGGGCTACATAGTCACCAACGGCAAAAGTAAATAAGACAAAGCCCAAACCCAGCACCATCAGGGTCCGCAAAGCCTTCCAGGGGCCCAAGCCACTGGTACGGAGAATCGTGAACTCCGAACTCCGGGCCAAGCGGGCCATCACAAAAATGGTGCCGATGAGCACCGTGATGGGAAACAACTCATACACGTGGGCTGGAATCATCAGCGCGACATAAATCAGCGCCTGCGGCACTTGGTAACCACTCGCGCCCAGCCGGGTGACCTGCTGGAGTTCTTCCACCACGTCAAAGAAAAAAAACAGCGCGATGAATGCCAGCGTGACCAGCGCGACTGCGGTCACCACTTCGCCGTACAGGAGTTTGCGCAGCGTCTTCATGCGGAGCCCTCCTTACGGGTGTTGCGGCGCGGTAGTCGGAGCGCCCAGTGGTTGTGTCGCTTCAACAACCACAGCATGCTCACCACAAAAACACCGCCATGTAATTGGAGCAGCATGGGAATAAGCTCTGCCTTACCGCTCTCGACCCAATTTTTGGCGAGCACCAAGAGATTGAAATACACCACAAATGCCAGAAACGCGAAGATCAGATTGATGCTCCGCCCTGCGCGAGGGTTGGCCCCCGCGGCGGCCAATCCAATCCAGATCAGATTGAAGGCGGCCAAGGTCAATCCAGCTCGCCAGGCGAGTTCAGCAAAGTGCTGAGGGTTCTGGGTCCGCAGCAACTCGAGGGTGGTTTTGGCATTGGACGGGGAGTAGTCGCGGCCTGAGTTGTCGTCAGCACCGACCCGGGCGCCGTAGCGCTCGAAGGTGCTGAGTGTCATGTCATTTTTGCCGTTGGTCCGCTCCAAACGTTGCCCTTCCTGGAGCACCAGAAACTTGTCCCCATTCATGACCTCGACGGTTCCAGAGCGCGCGCTGGTGATGGTTTGCTTGTTGCCTTCTTGGGTGGAGATGAAAACGTTCTTGCCTGTTTGTTGGCCCTTGCTGTCTTTTTCAATAAAAAAGACGCGGTCACCATTGGCTGACTCTTGAAACTGCCCCGGCTCAATGCGCGCGATGTCGCCGCGCTTGTCGTACCGGTCGCGCAGGTCTTCAATCTTGCTGAATGACCAGGGCAAGATCACGAATGCCAAAGTCAAAACAACCAGCAAAACAGGCCAAGCGAACCGGAACAGAGGGCCGACCAAGCCCAATAACCCGCGCCCGCTGCCGAACCAGATCACCATTTCGCTGTCGCGGTACATCCGGGTAACAACCGTCAACACCGAAATAAACAGACTCATCGACAGGATGGTCGGCATATCCGAGAGCACGGTGTAGCCCATGATGATCAGCACGTCGGCTGGATTGAAGGTGCCGCGCGAGGCTTCGCCCAAGGTGCGCAGCAGCGTCATGGTCATGACGACGGTCACCAGAACGACCAGCGTCGCGCCGAAACTGCGGCCTAACTCTTTGCGAATGGAGGAATGGAATAACATTGTGCGAAACGAAAGAGCGAATTATGAACTTTGAACTGAAGCCTCTGAACCTCGTGGCCTTGGCCAATGAAAAAGCCGACCTGTTGGTGCTGCTCATTGCGCAGGATTTCAAGCCTGGCAAGGACGAACTGTCCATCTTTATTGGCAAGGCCTTGAAGCAGGGTGATTTCAGTGCCAAGCTGGGCACGGTGCTGGCGCTACACCGGCCGGTGCAAGCCAATGCCGCGAAAGTTCTGTTGGTGGCCGTGGGGGAGGGTACAGCGCGCCAAGTGCGTTCTGCAATTACCGCGTGTGCGGGAAGCCTGAAGGCGCCGGTCGTGAAAAAGGCAGTGATCGCGTTTGCAGGTCCTGCCCGGGAAGATGCGGTCCGTGCAGTGCCCCTTGCGGTTGCGGATGCCACTTACGTGTATACCCACACCAAATCCAAGCCAGAAGGGCGCCAGTTGCAAAAAGTGCTGGTCGGTGCAAGCAACGCGTCAGAGATCGCAGCCTCATTTGCGGTGGCGGTAGGCACAGTGGCCGGCGTCGAGTTCGCCAAAGAGTGGGCCAATCGCCCAGCCAACTACGCAACGCCCACCTTGTTGGGGCAAGCCGCTCAAAGTCTGGCGGAGTTCGCCAAAATCAGCTGCGAGGTGCTAGGCCCCAAAGAAGTTGCCAAGCTGGGTATGGGCTCCTTCATGGCGGTCGCCCAGGGGTCTGACGAGCCTTTGCGCTTCATTGTGTTGAAGTACAGCGGCGCTACCAAAGCGCAAGCTCCGCTGGTGCTGGTGGGCAAGGGCATTACTTTTGATAGCGGCGGCATCTCCATCAAGCCTGCGGCGGAGATGGACGAGATGAAGTTCGACATGTCCGGTGCTGCCAGTGTGCTCGGAACCTTCAGGACGCTGGCGGAGCTGAAGCCCGCGATCAATGTGATCGGCTTGATCCCGGCCTGTGAAAACCTGCTGAATGGCAAAGCCGTTAAGCCTGGCGACGTGGTGACCAGCATGAGCGGCCAGACGATCGAAATTCTGAACACCGATGCCGAAGGCCGGCTGGTGCTGTGTGATGCACTGACCTATGCAGAGCGCTTTAAACCGACCGCAGTGGTCGATATTGCGACCTTGACCGGGGCTTGCATGGTCGCGCTTGGTGGGGTCCGAAGCGGCCTGTTTTCCAGCAAGCCAGCGCTGGCGGATGCGCTTTTCAAAGCCGGTGAGTCCAGTGGTGACTTGTGCTGGCAGCTTCCCCTCGATGAGGACTATGCGGATGGCTTGAAAACCAATTTTGCGGATGTGGCCAACGTGGCGGGTCGTGCAGGTGGCGCAATCACGGCTGCCAAGTTCCTCCAGCGCTTTACCGAGAAGTTTGACTGGGCGCATTTGGATATCGCGGGCACCGCTTGGAAAGGCGGGGCGGCCAAGGGCGCTACCGGACGGCCCGTGCCCCTGCTGGTGGAGTTTGTGCTGAGTCA
>JAIXVK010000568.1 GCA_027483085.1 Comamonadaceae bacterium
ACCCAGCACTACCTGCCCGGCGACCTTTTAGTGAAGATGGATCGCGCGTGCATGGCGGCTTCCCTGGAAGCGCGAAGCCCCTTGCTGGACCACCGTGTGGTGGAACTGGCTTGGCGCCTGGATCCCGACTTGAAGGCGGGGCCGGCGCAGCTGAAGTCGGTGTTGCGCGAGCTCTTGTTCCGTTTCGTGCCGCGAGACTTGGTGGATTTGCCCAAACAGGGTTTTTCGGTCCCTGTCGGTGCCTGGCTTCGCAGTGAGCTGCGTGACTTCGCCGAGGATGCTCTGGCCTACGCGCGCCGTGAATTGACCGGCCTTCTCGATATGGGCCCAGTGGATGATGCTTGGCAGCGCCATCTGCAAGGCCAGGCCGGGCAGGCTGAACGGATGTGGACCGTGGTGATGTTCGCCAGTTGGCACCGCCGGTGGATGGGGGCGGTGAATGTTTGAGTTTGGGGCGCTTGCGACCACGCGTGCGGAGGGGCTGAAGTGAAAAAGACAAAAGTGCGCAGGGTCATGTTGGTGGCATCCGGTGGCGGGCACTGGACGCAGATGATGCGCCTCCGGCCGGCCTTTGAGGGCATGCAGCCCGTGTTTGTCGGCGTGAAGCCTTACTACGCGGAGGATGTGGCGGGTGCGCGCTTCGAGTGGGTGCAGGATGTGAGCCGCTTGCACCGCTGGAACCTGCCGCGCACGCTGCTGGGCCTGACTGTTTTGATGCTCAAGTACCGGCCTGCGGTGGTTGTCACGACCGGCTCCATGCCCGGGCTGCTAGCCTTGCGTTTGGCCAAGATGCTGGTGGGTGCCAAGACGGTTTGGATTGACAGCGTGGCGAATGTGGAAGAAGTGTCCTTGTCGGGGCGAACCGCTGGACGAACTGCTGATTTGTGGCTGACGCAGTGGCCCCACTTGGCCCGTCCTGAGGGGCCTCAGTACTGGGGCAGTGTCATATGAAGATTTTCGTGACGGTGGGGTCCATGTTGCCCTTCGACCGTTTGGTGCAAGCTGTCGATGCTTGGGCAGGGCAACAAGCTGAGGTCCAAGGTTTTGCCCAGATCGGCGTCTCAGAGTGGCGCCCCCGCCATCTTGAGAGCCAGGCCATGCTTTCGCCGGCCGAATACCGTGAGCGTTTCCGCTGGTGCGACCTGATCATCTCTCACGTGGGCATGGGGACGGTCATCACTGCGGCGGAGCTTGGTAAACCTTTGCTTTTGCTGCCCCGGCGTGTGCACTTGGCCGAAGTGACCAGTGCCCATCAAGAAGCAACCGCCAAATGGTTGCGCGGCAAGCCGGGGATCTGCCTGATCGAGGATGAGGCTGAATTGGCGCAGCGCATTCCAGAGGCCATGGTCATGGAGCGGCCACAGGCTCTGCCTCAGGCCTCAGCGCCTTTGCTGGACGGCCTGCGTCGCTTTGTCACGCAGGCACTCGACAATAGATGACATAGCGGGCAGGCCCCTGTGTCAGAGATTCAATTCAACGCTGGAAGGAATAACGTGGTTCGCATCGGAATGATCGGCTTGGGCAAGATGGGCTTGTCTCATCTTGCGATCGTCAGGGCACATCCGCAGGTGCAATTGGTCGCCGCGTGTGACAGCACCGCCTATTTGACGGATGTCTTGTCCAAGCATACGGGCCTGAAGTGCTATGCGGATTTCGATCGCATGCTGGCTGAAGAGCAACTGGACGCCGTGTTGATCGCCACACCGTCCAAGCTGCACGCCTCCATGGTGCAGAAAGCCCTGGAGAAGGGCTTTCATGTGTTCTGCGAAAAGCCCTTTGTGCTTGACGTGCAAGATGGTGAGCGCTTGGTGGCGCTGGCCGACACCAAGGGCCTGGTGACGCAGGTGGGCTACCACTACCGCTTTGTCGGCGCCTTCCAGGAAGCGGCTCGCATTGTCCAGTCGGGCGCTCTGGGCACGGTTCATCATGTCCGCGCTGAGGCCTACGGCCCTGTGGTGCTGAAAGCGAAAGGCGGAACTTGGCGCTCTGCCAAGAATGAGGGCGGAGGTGCCTTGTATGACTATGCCTGCCATGCCATCGATTTAGTGAATTACGTTGCCGGTACGCCCAGCTCGGTGAGCGGCGTGGTGCGGCATGGTGTCTTCTCTCGCGACGTGGAAGACGAGGTGTATTGCTCACTCAATTACGCGTCGGGCGCCAGCGGGCAGCTGTGCGTGAACTGGAGCGACGAGAGCTTTCGCAAGATGAGCACCAAGATTTCGGTCTGGGGCACCAATGGGCGGATCACTGCTGACCGTCAGGAGTGTCAGATCTACCTGCGCGAACCTGCTGCCGCGCTGCCCGAACTGAAGGCTGGTTGGACCGTTCGTTACACGACCGATCTGACGGAAGAGGTCTGGTACTACCTGCGCGGCGAAGAGTATTCGGCGCAGATCGACTACTTCGTCAAGAGCTGCGAGCAAAAGCGACTCAATGGCCAGAACAGCTTCCGTTCTGCTTTGGATGCGGATCGGGTCGTCGCCATGATCTTGGCAGAGGGTTCTGCGGCCAATCCTGGCGCGGGAGCGCCTTTGGTCTCTGCTGCTGCTGCGCCCAAGGGCCTGCTGTCCCGCATCTTCGGCTGAGCCGGAGCCTCCATCTATGCAAGGAAATCACAACACCATGGATCGCGTCCTGTTTGGTGACAACCAGTTTTTTGGTGTCAACCACATGTCCGAAGAGAAGGCCCGTGCGCAGCAGATGCGCTTCCAGGACCTGCAGGCCATCATTGATGTGCTGGACGCAGCCTACCAAGAAGGCATCCGCACGTTCATGTGCACCACCCACGATCGGGTGGAGCAGATCTGCGACTACTTCCGTGCGAATGCCAGCAAGTACCCGGACTACCAGTTCTATCCCTGCATGCCCTACGCTCACAAGTACGCCAATGCGGTGACCGAGCACGGCAT
>JAIXVK010000048.1 GCA_027483085.1 Comamonadaceae bacterium
GCCGTCAATTTGTGCCGCGCCAGTGATCATGTTCTTCACATAGTCAGCGTGCCCGGGGCAATCCACGTGTGCGTAGTGGCGGTTGGCGGTTTCGTACTCAACGTGTGCAGTGTTGATGGTAATGCCACGTGCTTTTTCTTCAGGCGCTGCGTCGATCTGGTCGTACGCTTTGGCGGATCCGCCAAACTTGGCTGCCAACACAGTGGTGATAGCCGCTGTCAGTGTGGTCTTGCCGTGGTCAACGTGACCAATGGTGCCCACGTTGACGTGTGGCTTGGTACGTGTGAATTTTTCTTTACCCATGCTTAGCTCCGAAAAGTAATAGGTTCAAACAAATAACTATCGCCGTACTACCGCCATCACAAGCATGCCAGCGGCAACGCCAAAATTGGTGCCCTTTGCGGGAATCGGACCCGCGACCTCTCCCTTACCAAGGGAGTGCTCTACCACTGAGCCAAAAGGGCAAAGATTTGCTTGCGCAAACCTTGATATCTCAACACAACAAACACAGCAACTTGCGACTTTGGAGCGGGGTAGGAGAATCGAACTCCTCGCTTTAGCTTGGAAGGCTAAGGTATTACCACTATACGAACCCCGCACAGGCCCGCCAATCTAACAGTCTTTCAAGTCACTGGTGGAGAGGGCTGGATTCGAACCAGCGTACTCGTAAGAGGGCAGATTTACAGTCTGCTGCCATTAACCACTCGGCCACCTCTCCTTCGGTGAACCCCGGATTATGCCAGCTTTATTCCACTGCGTCACCTTCGCGCTGTTTTTTTTGCAAATTGCACTGAAATAGTTCTTGGGCGCCCAGGGTCAGGGACGAATCACTCTGCGGACAAGATCCGGTTGGCCTCGGAAAAATGGCCACATCCGATGAAGGGCGTGGGTGGACGCAAGGCAGAAAGTGGAGACGGGTGATTCGCACACAGCACCGTGTGACGGCCTTCGTCAATTAGCGTCCGCTTGCTTTGAGCATGCGCCCCCCAGAGCATGAAAATCACACGGCCCGGAGCACCCGATACCGCGCTGATGACCGCATCCGTCAGAGTCTCCCAGCCGCGGCGTGCATGGCTCGCGGGCTGCCCCTCCTCCACCGTCAAGCAGGTGTTGAGCAGCAAGACACCCCGACTTGCCCACGACAACAGGCTGCCCTGCGTGATGGGGAAGCAGCCATCGAGCGCGAGAGGCTCGCGCGCCAGTTCTTTGAAAATATTGCGCAAAGAAGGCGGCACAGCGACTCCGGGCGCCACCGAAAAAGCAAGGCCTTCCGCTTGGCCGCGGCCATGGTAGGGGTCTTGCCCGAGGATGACCACTCTGACGGAGTTCAACGGCGTGAGCTCCAAGGCACGCATGGGCTGCGGAGGAAAAATGACCGCGCCCGCCGCCAAACGCTGCTCCAGGAATGCGAGCAGCCCTTGGCCCACCGCGCCTGAGAAAAATGGATCGGTGACAGCCTGCCAACTCGGATGAACCGGCCACCGCCCGGGATCAGCAGACTGCAATTGCGAGCTCGCAAAAGCTGGCCCACCTCCGTCATCCGGCAGCAGCGAGAACTGCATGCGGGTCAGCCGAACAGCGCTTCTAGCGCCTCGCCGGGCTCTGGCGCTCGCATGAACGCCTCGCCCACCAGAAATGCGTTCACACCGGCGGCGCCCATGCGCAAAACATCGTCACGGGTGTGAATGCCGCTCTCGGTCACCAAGAGCTTTTCCGCCGGCACCATGGCCCGCAGGGCGAGCGTGGTGTCCAGCGTCACCTCGAACGTTTTCAAATTACGGTTGTTGATGCCCAGCAGCGGCGTTTTGAGCTTCAAGGCACGCTCCAACTCGGCTTGGTCATGGACTTCCACCAGCACCGCCATATCGAGGCTGAGAGCGATTGCTTCCAGGTCTTTCATTTGTGCATCGTCCAGGCACGCAGCAATCAGCAGGATGGCGTCAGCGCCCATGGCGCGCGATTCATAAATTTGATAGGGATCGACCATGAAATCTTTGCGCAATACCGGCAACTGGCAGCTGGCGCGCGCTTGCTTCAGGTAGTCCACCTCGCCCTGAAAAAACTGCACATCGGTCAGTACCGACAAACACGCCGCGCCATGCTCTGCATAGCTCTGTGCGATGTCCGCAGGAATGAAGTCTTCCCGGATCACGCCCTTGGACGGACTCGCCTTTTTTACCTCTGCAATCACAGCCGGTTTGCCTGCTGAAATCTTGCTGCGCAGCGCACCCACGAAGTCGCGTGTTAGCACCCGAGATTCCGCGTCGGCTCGCACAATGTCCAGTGATTTGCGGCGGATAGCGGCCGCCACTTCTTGGTGTTTGACGGCTACGATTTTGTCGAGAATGTCGCTCATGATGTTTCCTGTTGTTTAGTTCGCCAGCCGGGCACTCAGGGCCACAAGCGCATCCAGCTTGGCCTTCGCCGCTCCTGATTCGATAGCAGCTTGCGCAAGCTTGATGCCGGCTTCCATAGATTCCGCCACATTGGCGGCATAAAGTGCGACACCGGCATTCAAGACCACAATGTCTTTGGCCGGCCCGCTTTGGTTGTTCAACACGCCCATCAACATGGCTTTGGAGTCCTCTGCGGTTTCTACCTTCAGGGCCCGGTTGCTGGCCATGACCATGCCGAAGTCTTCGGGGTGGATTTCGTATTCGCGGATTTCGCCGTTCTTGAGCTCACCCACCAGCGTGCCGGCGCCCAGGCTCACCTCGTCCATGCCATCACGACCGTAGACCACGATAGCGTGTTCCGCGCCCAAGCGCTGCAAAGCGCGCACCTGAATACCCACCAAGTCAGCGTGGAACACGCCCATGAGGATGTTAGGGGCGCCGGCCGGGTTGGTCAGCGGGCCCAAGATGTTAAAGATGGTGCGCACACCCATTTCCTTGCGCACTGGAGCCACATTCTTCATGGCGGGATGGTGGTTGGGCGCGAACATGAAGCCGATGCCCTGCTCCGCCACGCACTGGGCGATCTGCTCGGGCTTGAGGTTGATGTTCAGGCCCAACGCCTCCAATACATCGGCGCTGCCGCTTTTGCTGCTCACGCTGCGCCCGCCATGCTTGCTGACCTTGGCACCTGCCGCCGCAGCCACAAACATGCTGCACGTGGAGATGTTGAAAGTGTGGCTGCCGTCGCCGCCCGTGCCCACGATGTCCACCAGATTGGTTTTGTCCGCGACCTCCACCTTGGTAGAAAACTCGCGCATCACTTGAGCGGCGGCGGTAATTTCGCCGATAGTTTCCTTTTTGACGCGCAGGCCGGTAATGATGGCTGCCATCATCACGGGAGACATCTCGCCGGACATGATCTGGCGCATCAGGTGCAGCATCTCGTCGTGAAAGATTTCACGGTGTTCGATGGTGCGCTGCAAGGCCTCTTGGGGGGTGATTTTGACGGTGTGCGGCATGACAGACTCCTTAGACTTTGGGCGCTGCACTCAGCGCCAATTTGATTCCGAAACCGACAAACAAGGCGCCGGCCAGCCGGTCCAGCCAATGCATGCCCCTCTGGATCGCAGCGGTTCGCCGCGCGGCCCAAGCCGCCAGGACGGCGTAACCGATATTGACCGGGATGGCGTTGAGATTGAAAAGCACCCCCAGCACCAGAAAAGCCACCGTGGGATGCGCAGCGCCCGGCGTAATGAACTGCGGCACAAAGGCCAAGAAGAACAGCGCCACTTTGGGGTTGAGTGCGTTCGTCCAAAAGCCCCTGAAAAACAAAGATTTTAGGCCTCCAGCCGCCACCGAATCTGCGCTGCCCGCTTCTATTTTGATAGCATCCGGCGCCTTGGACAGGAGCAGCCGTATACCCACGTACAGCAAGTAGGCCGCCCCCCCCCACTTGAGCACACTGAACGCCATGGCCGATGTCGCCATCAGCGCGCTCACTCCCAAGCCGGCCGCCACAATGTGCACAAAGCAACCGGCCGTGATCCCCAACGCGGCCACGATACCTGCCCGCACCCCGCTGCGCAGGGCGCTACTCACTATGTAGAGGATATCGGGGCCCGGGGTCAGGTTCAGCAACCAGCCCGACA
>JAIXVK010000405.1 GCA_027483085.1 Comamonadaceae bacterium
CTGATCTTGAAGGGCGGCGGCTTCACCACCGGCGGCCTGAACTTTGACGCCAAAGTGCGCCGCCAGAGCATTGACCCCGAAGACATCTTCCACGGCCACATCGGCGGCATGGACGTATCGGCCCGCGCCCTGCTGATCGCCGAAAAGATGATCAACGACGGCCAATTCGCCCAAGTGACCGAAGACCGCTACGCCGGCTGGAAGGGCAGCTTCGGCCAGGACGTGCTGACCGGCAAACTCGGCTTGGATGCCGTAGCCCAACGCGTGCTGGACCAGAACGTGGACGTGCAACCCGTCTCCGGTCGCCAGGAGCGGATTGAGAACCTGCTGAACAGCTACATCTGAATTGAGCCGCTAGACAGCGGAAAGACAAAGGCCCCGCAGGTGAATGCCTGCGGGGCCTTTTGTTTGCAAACTTTATAGACACGCTATTGATGGGCAAACGCTAAGGCCGTTGGTAGCGATATTGATCAGATAACCCATCCATATCGATCGCTTTATTTCCGAGCACCTGCAGACGGCGTGCGTCCGGAGAAATAAAAACTCAGATTTCCCCAGTAGCTTTCCCAGTCGACGTCAGCAGAGTCATTGGCCGGAATCATGTGGACTACGCTGAACATCCACCCCCCAGGGTACGGTAATTGAACGTTGACCCGACCAAGTGCGGAGGTTCGAGTCCTGATGGTCAATAACTGCCCGTTGTGTTTGTGCCAGGCCTTCACCAAGGCACCGACCAGAGGCCGGCCATCAAAAGTGATGCTGAGCTCCAGTGCATCGCCAGGACGCATGGTTAATGGGTTTTTAGACGGTACAAGCTCCAAACGTTGGCCTGTGTTTGTCGCAAAGGTACGGTCTTTGGGGTCCGGTGCACCCGCGAGGATCAGTGTTTTCACATTGCGAAGATAGCGCTCACGCCCGGGTAGCTCATCAGTGCCGTTTTTCTCTCGCGCTGCCTTCACAAAATCCAATCCTTCTTCACGCAAGTAGGCACGAAAGGTGTCCGCGCTCAGCGTAACCTTGAGCGGTTCAGCGTCGTAGGCGATCAGGTGGGTACCTCGCCTATCGAGGCTAAACAACACCTCCTCTTCAGGCCCACCCGGAGACAGAAAAGGTTTCAAGTCTGTTTGCGTAGAGGCAGTGAAATGCTGCATCCGAGCCGATTTGGATATCGATAGGCCGGCTGGTTCTCCTTCAAACTGCTCACCCACTTCCAGCCTTAACGGTACAGACTCACCGACAGCTTGCGGAGAGACCACGGGCACAAACCAAAACTCATGCGCCTGTACCGAGGGTGATATGGCTATCCAGAGAAAGCACGCACTCTGCGCAATACCCCGACCTACAACTGCCAATGATTTCATAAGCTCTTTCGGACAAATTTTTCGTACGAACACGCCGGGTGATTTAAGCAGAGGCCCAAAGCATGTGTCAATTTTTCGCGCTCGCCATGGGCCCACTTGATAAGGCGAGCCAACACCAACATAGGCCGGGAAACTCACACCTCCTGGAGAGCCAAGGGCATCGAAGTTTTAGCGCGTACTTTTGCAAATTTGGGTACGATGACTTGGCAAACGTCTCATCAACGCGAACAAGGGAATTTCCATGAAAAGTGAACGGTTTCAAATGACTGCACCCGCTGCGTCCCACACCACGCTGAAGCGCATTTCCGTCTTGATACTGGGGTGGCTTGCTGCGAGCGCCTATGCACACACTGGCGAGGGGGCAGCCAATGGATTCCTAGCTGGCGTTCTTCACCCCATCACGGGTTTCGACCACTTGCTCGCCATGGTCGCGGTCGGCATTTGGGGCGCTACGCTCGGAAAACCTCTGGTTTGGGCTTTGCCAGTTGCTTTTCCGATGCTGATGGTGGTGGGAGGCATTCTGGGTATCGCGGGAGTGCCGTTGCCGTACATCGAATCTGGGATTGCTGCCTCCGTGGTGGTTCTTGGACTAGCCATCGCAATGGCGTGGCGTGCACCAGTCCCCGTTGCCCTGGTGATTGTGGCTGCGTTTGGTGTTTTCCATGGCTATGCCCACGGTGCTGAACTTCCGGAAGCCTCATCTCCCTCAGCCTACGTGGCCGGGTTCGTTCTTTGCACTGGAGCGCTTCACCTCATGGGCGTCGCTATTGGAACTTTGAAGCGACTACCAAAGGGCGAGCAAGGCCTGCGGGCAAGCGGTGCGCTCATAGCCGCTTTAGGCGTCTGGATATTCGCGGGAATGCCGGGTGTCGCCTAAGTCGTTGAAGCGTTATTCGACGCTCATTCTTTGCCTGCTATTTTGCTCGCCTGTGTGGGCGCACAGCGGTCTGGTGGGCATGAGAGCGGTGTGGGATGGAGCACTGCATGTGTTGGCAACGCCCTTGTCTCTCGCCGCGCTGGTGGGCGCCTGTACCGTGCTGACAGGGGCGCATGAGCGTCATGTTCTTGCTCTGTCACTGTGTGCAGCAGTGACTGCAGCATTGGCATTTCTGATATCGAGTTACCTACCAGCCTGCACTGCCCCCGCGATCATTGCGATACTGGGTTTGGTCGGCGTAGGAGCGTGGCGACTGTCTGCGGGCCAATATTTCGTAGTCGCAATACTTGCAGGCCTGGCAGGCGGTCTGGCCGCAGATGTCGATGCACCCTCATCACTCACCATAGCGGGTGTCTTCCTAGCGGAGATCTCCGTTTTGTTTGGCTTACTGATTGCATACCAAGACCTTGCGTCAGTGCAAAAACTTGCAGCAGTGCTTCCGATTGCAAAACGGGTACTGGGGTCTTGGATCGCAGCGATGGGTTTGCTGATGAGTGCTCTGGTGCTTTACGCTAACTGAACGGGTTTTTAGCGCTTGGCGGCAAGCCGAAGCTTTTCATTTTCTTGACGCATGTTTTCGATGACCTGGTCATACATTTGCAGCTGCTCACTCAGGGCACGCAGCCGCTCGGCGGCGCTCTGGGCAATGTAGATCACCAGCTTGTTTGCGACTTGGGGAAACTGTTCAATCAAACGATTCAACCCGCCCGACGAGAGCCCGGCGGCAATGACTGGAGAAATGGCCGTGCAGGTCGCAGAGCGTGGCGCACCATCGATCAGGGCCAGCTCACCGATCAGTTCACCCGGGCCGATGGCCGCAATGTCCACTTTGGTAGTACCGCCAACACCGCCGGTATCCACAGTGACATCTCCCTCGAGCAACAGCAACATGTAGCCTGAGTTGCTGACATCGCCCGCGGTGAACAGGGTTGTGCCTGCAGGGAACTTCACCAGACGCATGAGCGAGACGATGCAAGTGGCATCCTGCATCGTGAGTGGAAAGTTCGGACGCGTTTTACGCAACAACTCCGCCGCTTTGGCAGCGAACTCAGGGACTTCAGTGATCGACCGGGTCGATGGGGTGGTAGATGGCGCAGCAGTGGGGTTCATGGGTGAACGTCGAGTTAGGGTGAAACGGGGCTCAGTTTGCTATCAACGGCTGGACAGTTGAATCCACACACCGACGCCAGGAAACTGGAATGACTGGGCCTCAAACGGCAGTGTCTTCAGGGCTCGCAAGCCCTCCCAGTCACATTGCACGACGGTATCTACCCCCAGTTCGCGTTGCAGCAAGCTTTGAGAAAATTGACCCGGGCTCCAGACAATATCAAGCGTCTTCATCGCCAAATTCACCACATGGACGTTGCCATGCCAATCCAGCAAAACAGAGGGCTGGCTGGCAGATCGGCAAATTTGGGACAGGGTTTCCA
>JAIXVK010000580.1 GCA_027483085.1 Comamonadaceae bacterium
ACCGGCATCAGCCGCAAGGGCCACAACAAAATTTGACCGAAATGGCGAACGCGGTGGGGTGCTTCAGGCGTGTGCATGGCGGCCAGTATCGCACTGGCCGCCGCCATTGAGAACCGGGTTTTAACCCGGAATCCAGAGCTCCGGCAAGCCGCTCAAAGGCTTCAGCAGTTGGGCTACCGCACCGCCTTGCACAAGCTGGGTCGCGTGGGCGATGTCAGGCGCCAAGTAACGGTCCACATGGTGGGCAGCGATGTCTTTGCGCAGCAGTGCGTGCACCTCTTCAAGAATCGGCGAGCTGGTCAGCGGGCGCAAAAACTCAATGCCTTGCGCGGCCGCCAGCAACTCAATCCCGAGGATGTGCGCGGTGTTGTGGATCATGTTTTGCAAACGGCGTGCCGCAAACGTGGCCATGGACACATGATCCTCCTGGTTGGCACTTGTGGGCAGGCTGTCTACGCTGGCGGGGTGCGCCAGCGATTTATTCTCGGACGCCAGGGCCGCGGCCGTCACGTGCGCGATCATGAAGCCGCTATTCAGGCCGGCATCGGCCGTCAGAAAAGGCGGCAGGCGCGACACGCTGCTGTCAATCAGCATGGCAATGCGGCGCTCGGCAATCGCGCCCACTTCGGCAATGGCCAGCGCCATGCCGTCAGCCGCCAGGGCCACTGGCTCGGCGTGGAAGTTGCCACCGGAAATCATGGCGCCGTCTTCGGGGAAGACGAGCGGGTTGTCGGTCACCGCATTCGCTTCTATTAGCAGCACGCGGGCCGCGTGGCGCAGTTGGTCCACACAGGCACCCACCACCTGCGGCTGGCAGCGCAGGCAATACGGGTCTTGCACGCGGTCGTCGCCGTCGGTGTGGCTGGCGCGGATGGCGCTGCCCTTGAGGAGTTCACGGTAGTACTGGGCCACGTCGATCTGGCCGGGCTGACCGCGCACGGCATGGATGCGCGGGTCAAACGGGCCGTCGCTGCCGCGGGCGGCGTCCAGCGTGAGTGCGCCAATGACCAGCGCGGCCTCAAGCACCGGCTCAAAGGCCAGCAAGCCGTGCAAGGCCAGCGCGGTAGAGGTTTGGGTGCCGTTGATCAGGGCCAGGCCTTCTTTGGCTTCCAGCGTCAGCGGCGTAATACCAGCGGCTTGCAGGGCCTGCAGTGCGGGCACGCGCTTGCCACCCACCAGCATGTCGCCCTCGCCCATTAGCGCCAGGGTCATGTGCGACAGCGGCGCCAAATCGCCCGAGGCGCCCACCGAGCCTTGCGAGGGCACGCAGGGCACCAGGCCCGCGTTGTGCACCGCCAGAATGGTGTCTACCACCACCTCGCGGCAGCCCGAGTAGCCGCGCGCCAAACTGGCGGCCTTGGTGGCCATCATCAGCCGCATGATGGGGGCCGCCAGCGGCTCGCCCACCCCCACGCTGTGGCTGCGGATCAGGTTGCGCTGCAGGGTGTCGAGCTGGTCTTTGTCGATGCGCTTGTTCGCCAGCTTGCCGAAGCCGGTGTTCACGCCATAGACCGGCGCGTCGCCATCGGCCGCTGCCTTGACTAGTGCATGGGCTGCGCGGATGTTGACGCGTGCAGATTCGGGCAGGCTCAGCTGGCACACGCCGGCGTGGATAAGGCCGAGTTCGTCCAGCGTGATCTTGCCGGGGTTGAGAACGAGAGAGGTCATAGGTATGTCCGGAGTAAGTATCTTTGTTCAGGGACACCGCAGAACCGGCTTTGCCGGGCTGCTGGTGTCGTCCCCTTGAGGGGAAGCGCCAAGGGCGCTCAGGGGGTGTTTCTTAACCTTTCAACATGGGCAGGTTCATACCTTGCTCGCGTGCGCATTGCTTGGCGATGTCGTAGCCCGCATCTGCGTGGCGCATCACGCCGGTGCCGGGGTCGTTCCAGAGCACGCGCTCCAGGCGTTTGGCAGCGGCGTCTGTGCCGTCGGCCACGATGACCACGCCGCTGTGCTGGCTGTAGCCCATGCCCACGCCACCGCCATGGTGCAGGCTCACCCAGGTGGCGCCGCCTGCGGTGTTGAGCAGTGCGTTCAACAAAGGCCAATCGCTCACGGCGTCAGAGCCGTCTTGCATGCTTTCGGTTTCGCGGTTGGGTGATGCCACCGAGCCGCTGTCCAGATGGTCACGCCCGATGACGATGGGGGCTTTGAGCTCGCCGTTTTTCACCATCTCGTTAAAGGCCAAGCCGGCGCGGTGGCGCTCACCCAGGCCAATCCAGCAGATGCGTGCCGGCAGGCCCTGGAATGCGATGCGCTCGCCCGCCATGTCCAGCCAGCGGTGCAGGTGGGCGTCTTCGGGGAACAGTTCTTTCATCTTCGCATCTGTCTTGCGGATGTCTTCCGGATCGCCACTCAAGGCCACCCAGCGGAATGGGCCCTTGCCACGGCAAAACAAGGGGCGCACATAGGCGGGCACAAAGCCGGGGAAGTCAAACGCGTTCTTCACGCCCTGGTCCAGCGCCACCTGGCGAATGTTGTTGCCGTAGTCCACCGTAGGAATGCCCATGGACTGGAAATCCAACATGGCCTGCACATGCACCGCGCATCCTTGTGCAGCCGCCTGGCGCAATGCGGCGTGTTGGGTGTCGTCCGCTTGCGCGGCGCGCCACTGCTCTACGGACCAGCCGGGCGGCAGGTAGCCGTGCACCAAGTCGTGTGCAGAAGTTTGGTCGGTCACCATATCGGGGCGCGTGCCGCCGGCGCCCGCGCGGCGCACCATCTCGGGCAACAGCTCAGCAGCATTGCCCAGCAGGGCCACCGACACGGCTTTGCCCTCGGCCGAATAGCGGGCCATGCGTTGCAGCGCGTCGTCGAGATCTGTGGCTTGCTCGTCTACATAGCGGGTCTTGAGGCGGAAGTCGATGCGGCTTTGCTGGCACTCGATATTCAGGGACGAAGCCCCTGCAAAACTTGCCGCCAGAGGCTGTGCGCCACCCATGCCGCCCAAGCCGGCCGTCAAAATCCATTTGCCTTGCAGATTGCCACCAAAGTGCTGCTTGCCGGCTTCCACAAACGTCTCATAAGTGCCTTGCACGATGCCCTGGCTGCCGATGTAAATCCAGCTGCCGGCCGTCATCTGGCCGTACATCATCAGGCCCTTTTTATCCAGCTCGTGAAAGTGCTCCCAGGTCGCCCACTTGGGCACCAGGTTGGAGTTGGCGATCAGCACGCGCGGCGCGTCAGCATGGCTGCGGAACACGCCTACCGGCTTGCCGCTTTGCACCAGCAGAGTTTCATCTTCATTCAAGTTGCGCAGGCTCTCTAGGATGGCATCAAAGCATTCCCAGTTACGTGCCGCCTTGCCGATACCGCCATACACCACCAGCGCATCCGGGTCTTCTGCCACTTCAGGGTCCAGGTTGTTTTGCAGCATGCGGTAGGCGGCTTCGGTGAGCCAGTTCTTGCAATGCAGGGTGGTGCCGTAGGGGGCGCGCACAGGCCGGGCTTGGGAGGGTGTAGACATCTTCAAACTCGCTTTCAACAAAAAATCAATGTCGCGGAGTCTACTTGTCTAGACATGCCTATGCAACTACAATTTACTGATGGTTTCTACCAACTCCACTCCCTCAGGCGCCGCGGCGCCGTACACCCACGTCAAAAACTTTTTGATGGAAGGCCTGTCGCAAGGCCGCTGGACCCCAGGCAGCCAGATGCCCTCCGAGTCCGAGCTGGTGCAGCAGTTCAAGGTCAGCCGCATGACGGTGGGCCGCGCCATCCGCGAGTTGCAGGCCGAAGGCTTTGTGACCCGGGTGCAGGGCGTGGGCACCTTTGCAGCACACTTGGCCAGGGTGTCGTCCACCCTGACCATCAAGGACTTGCATGAAGAAATCGCCGCCCGCGGCCACCAGCACCAGGCACGGGTCGTGCTGTCACGCGAAGAGTTGGCAGTAGATGGCTTAGCCCAGCAGCTGGGCCTGCCACTGGGGGCGCCGGTGTTTCACACCCTGATCGTGCACTCCGAGAACGGCGTACCGCTGCAGTGCGAAGACCGCTACGTGAACCCCGCCTGCGCGCCCGACTATTTGAGCGTGGACTTCAGCCAGACCACACCCACCCACTACCTGCTGGAAGTCGCCCCCCTGTGGGAGGCGCAGTACTCCATTGAGGCCGGCCCGCCCAGCCCGCAAGAAGCGGAGTTGCTGGGCATCACCCCGCAGGACCCCTGCCTCATCATCGTTCGCCGCACCATGAACCGCGATGTGCCCATCACCCTGGCGCGCCTGGTGCACCCCGGCACCCGCTACCAGATTCAAGGGCAGTTCAAGCCATGACGCTGCAAATCATCCACACCCATGAATGCGCGTCTCAGCCCTGGCGCAACGGTGGCGGCCAAACCCGCGAAATGCTTGTGTGGCCGCCCAAAGGGGACTGGCAGCTGCGCATCAGCCGGGCCGACATTGCGGCGGACGGCCCCTTCTCTGCCTTCCCCGGTGTACAACGCTGGTTCGCCGTGTTGCAAGGCGCAGGAGTTGCGCTAGCGCTGCCCGTGCCGCAGATTTTGCGTGCCGGCGATGTACCGCTGGAATTTGACGGTGCCGCTGCGCCCGACTGCAGCCTGCTGGACGGCCCCACCCAAGACCTGAACCTCATGGCACGGCAAGGCCGAGGCTGTATGCAGATAGTCATTGCGGGGCAACCGTGGCAGAGAACCCTTGCGATGCACGGCCTGTACACCGCATGCGCCGGCATTTTGACTGATGGCACACGCGAGGTGCAGATCAGCGCCCACACCCTGCTGTGGGACGAAACGCCTGACACCGCCCCATGGACGTTTACCCCGGACACCTGCGCAGAGACCACGCACATCGCACCGGCTTACTGGCTGGGCTTTACCCCGCACACATCGGATGGAGCCACACCATGAGCCTTACCCACACCGCCACCACGCTGTGGCACCACGCCCGCCTCGCCAGCTTGCATGGCAGCGAACCCTTGGGGTGGCTGGAAGACGGCGCCATGCTGACCCGTGGAGAACACATCATCTGGTGTGGCCCGCGCTCTGAGCTGCCTGCCGAACACAAGCAAAGCATCACGCGAGAGATAGATCTGGATGGTGCCTTGGTCACTCCCGGCCTGGTGGACTGCCACACCCACTTGGTTTACGGTGGGCACCGCGCAGCCGAGTTTGAGATGCGCTTGCAAGGCGCAAGCTACGAGCAAATTGCACAGGCCGGCGGCGGCATACGCTCCAGCGTGGCCGCCACCCGTGCCGCCAGCGAAGCCACCTTGCTCGCAAACGCCACCCGCCGCGCCCGGAGCCTGATGGCCGAGGGCGTCACCACGATTGAGATCAAGTCGGGCTACGGCCTGAGCCTGGAAGACGAGGCACGCTGCCTGCGGGTGGCGCGCAGCTTGGGCGAGAGCGTGCCTCTGAGTGTGCGCACCACCTACCTCGGAGCCCACGCTGTGCCACCCGAATTTGCCGGTCGCAGCGACGACTATGTAGACGCCGTGTGCGCCTGGATGCCCCAACTGCATGCCCAAGGCCTGGTGGACGCCGTGGACGCGTTTTGCGAAACCATTGGCTTCACCCCCGCCCAAACGCGTCGGGTTTTTGAGGCGGCACGGACCTTGGGGCTCCCCGTCAAACTGCACGCCGAGCAGCTCAGCGACCAGGGCGGCGCGGCACTGGCAGCCGAGTTCGGCGCCCTCTCGTGCGACCACCTGGAGCACCTGAGCGAGGCCGGCATACGCGCCATGCAAGTGGCAGGAACGGTGGCTGTGCTGCTGCCCGGTGCGTATTACTTCTTGCGCGAAACAAAGCTGCCGCCCATGGACGCCCTGCGCGCCCACGGCGTGCCCATGGCCATCGCCACCGACCACAACCCCGGCACCTCGCCCGGCTTGTCGATGCTGCTCATGCTCAACATGGCCTGCACCTTGTTCCGCCTGACACCCGAAGAAGCCCTGCGCGGCGCCACGGTACATGGCGCACGCGCCTTGGGCCTGCACGACCGGGGCACCTTGGCTGCCGGTCAGCGGGCCGACTTCTGTGTGTGGGACCTGGACCATCCCCGCGAACTGGCCTACTGGTTCGGCCACAACCCTTGCCGCCGCACCATCGTGGGCGGACTGGAGCGCACCCTGTGACACAAGCTAACCCCCAACCCATCCACCACCCCACCTTTACTCTCACGCCCGGCAGCAGCCCGCTGCTGGTGAGTTTTCCGCATGTGGGCACCGACATCCCCGACGCCATTCGCAGCCGCCTGGTGCCCCGCGCTCATGCGGTAGAAGACACCGACTGGCATTTGGAGGCCCTCTACGCCTTTGTGCGCGACATGGGTGCCGGCACCCTCGTCCCGCGCCATGCACGTTATGTGGTGGACCTGAACCGCCCACCCGAAAACGCGCCGATGTACCACGGCGTGAACAACACCGAGCTGTGCCCCACCCGCTTCTTCAGCGGCGAGCCGCTGTACCTGCCGGGTCAAGAGCCCACCGAATCTGAAGTCGCCCAGCGCGTGACGGACTACTGGCGCCCGTACCACGACGCGCTGGACGGCGAATTGCAGCGCCTGCGCACACTGCATGGCCATGCCGTGCTGTTTGATGCGCACAGCATTTGCTCGGTGCTGCCCTGGCTGTTTGAGGGCCGCCTCCCGGACCTGAACCTTGGCACCGTGAATGGCAGCAGCGCTTCACCAAATCTGCGCGAGCTGCTATCAAAAGTATTGCAAAGCCAATCTGAATTTACCCAGGTGGTGGATGGCCGCTTCAAAGGCGGCTACATCACCCGCAACTACGGCCGCCCGTCCGAGCAGTTGCACGCCATCCAACTGGAAATGTGCTGGCGCTGCTACATGACCGAAGAGCCACCCTACACCCTGGCACCTGATCGCGCCGCCCGGGTACTACCCGTTTTGAAAGCGCTGGTGCGCACCATGACCGACTGGAGGCCCGAATGAGCGAGCACGTTTTTTGGGCGCCGCAGGCCTGGGTGAATGGCCGCTGGGAACGCGATGTGTGCCTGGAGGTTGATGCACGCGGCCACTGGGCTGCCATCACACCAGGCATCACCCAGCAACCGGCCCACGCCACCGTGCTCAGGGGCCCGGTGTTACCGGGTATGGTCAATGCACACAGCCACGCTTTCCAGCGCGCATTTGCCGGGCTCGCCGAGCGGCGTGAATCCGAGGCGGACGACTTCTGGTCCTGGCGTGACCGCATGTACGGTGTGGCCCTGCGCATCACGCCAGCGCAGATGCGCGCCGTGGCGGCTCAGCTTTATGTAGAGCTGCTGCAAGGCGGCTACACGCAGGTGTGTGAGTTTCATTACCTGCACCACCAGGAAGACGGACAGCCCTATGCCGACGAGGCCACCATGGCGTGGGCGGTGGCTGATGCAGCCCACGACGCGGGCATGGGCCTCACCGTATTGCCCGTGCTGTACGAACGCGCCGGCTTTGCACAACCCGCACTGCGGCCTGACCAGCGCCGCTTTGCCGGCACCCCCGAGTTCATCGCCCGCCTGCATCGCAAAGTGCAGACGGCCGGGCGCCCGCTGGTGAATGCAGGAGTGTCCATTCACTCCCTGCGCGCGGCATCGGCCGAATCCATCGCGGCACTGTTGGCCCAGGTCGGTGATGCAGATGTGCCCATCCACATCCATGTCGCGGAACAAATGCAAGAGGTGCGCGACTGTGTGACGGCCACCGGCCTGCGCCCTATTGCTTGGCTGGCGGAGCACCAAAAATTGGATGCCCGCTGGCAACTGGTACACGCCACCCACACCGAGCAGGCCGAAATTGATGCGGTAGCCCGCAGTGGCGCAGGCATCGTGATCTGCCCCAGCACCGAGGGCAACCTCGGCGATGGCTTTGCCGATCTGCCCGCGTGGCTCTCAGCCGGGGTGCCCATGGCAGTGGGCTCAGACAGCCATGTGAGCCGCCAATGGGCGGAAGAATTGCGCTGGCTCGAATACGGCCAACGCCTGCGCCTGCAACAGCGCAACGTGACCGCCCTCCCCGGGCATCAGCCTTCCACAGCCGCGCGCTTGTTGGACCAAGCAATCAGCAGCGGCGCTGCAGCAGCAGGCTTCAAGCAATGGGGCCTGCGGACAGGTGCAAGAGCGGACATGGTGGTGCTCGACATGAACACCCCGGGCTTGCTGGGTATTCCGCACACACACACGCTGGATGCCCTGGTGTTTGCCTGCAATCACGCGGCGATCGATGAGGTCTATGTAGCGGGTAAGCGGCAGGTCAGCGGCGGACTGCACCATGAACAATCAGTGATTGCAGAAAACTTCAAATCCACTATGCTGGAGCTGTTGAGATAACAATAATCAGTGACTTCGTTGGGTCGGGAGCTTCAGCAAATCTAACGTAGGAGTCAACATGGGTTTTTTGAACCGGTGGAGCGTCAAAGCGCGGCTTAGTTTCGGTTACGCAGTCATGACCCTCATCGTGGTCTTGATTGCAGCAGAGGGCATGATTGCCCTGTCCAATGCCAAGTCCGACTTCGAGCGACAGGTATTCCAGCTCAACAAGCTCACCCAGCTCAGCAACCAAACCCTCGATGCGACCAATGCCCGCGCAGTAGGTGCGCGCAACCTGGTGATCAGCACGCCGCAAGCCGGTATTGAGCGTGACAAGGCAGCAATTGAAAAGGCGCATGCAGAGGTCCAAAAGCATATTGCGGACATTGACAGCATGCTCGCCCAAGACACCTTCAAGGGCAGTGAACTCGCCCGGGCCTTCGAAGCGGTGAAGAAAACCGAGGCCGTATACGGCCCAGTCGCGCTGGAGATCACCGCATTGGGCGTGGCGGGCAAACGTGAAGAAGCGATTGCAGGCATCAACGCCAAGTGCCGTCCTTTGCTGGACCAGCTGCTGGCTGACCTCCACGAATTCGGCAAACTCACCGAGGCTGCGGGCCAGGCCAATGTGGTGGAGTCAGAGCGTGAATTCGGCGTGCTGCGCAACACCCTGATCGTGCTCACTCTTCTGGGCTTGGCCATCGCCATCACGATGGGTGTGAGCACCACCCGCTCCATCACACGTCCCCTGCTCACTGCCCGTGCGGCAGCTAAAGCTTTTGCCCATGGCGACCTGAGCACCGCACTCGTGGCCGAAGGCAAAGACGAAATCGCACAACTCGTACAGGCGCTGGAAGCGATGCGGCTGGAGCTGTCCGGCATCGTGGCGGCAGTGCGTCACAGTGCCGAAACCGTCTCCAATGCGAGTGCAGAGATCGCCACCGGCAACCACGACTTGTCCGGCCGTACCGAGAACCAGGCCAGCGCCTTGGAGCAAACATCGGCAAGCATGGAAGAGGTGAACTCCTCCATCCGCCAGAACGCCGATAACTCCCAACAAGCCAGACAACTGGTGGCAGATGCCTCGCAGATTGCCTCGCAGGGCGGCAGCACGGTGACCGACGTGGTCAGCACCATGCGCGGCATCAGTGACAGCTCCAAGCGGATTTCAGACATCACCAGCATCATTGACGGCATTGCCTTCCAGACCAACATCCTCGCGCTGAATGCCGCGGTAGAAGCGGCCCGGGCAGGCGAGCAAGGCCGGGGCTTTGCGGTGGTGGCCAGTGAGGTGCGCACCTTGGCCAGCCGGTCGGCAGAGGCGGCTAAAGAAATCAAAAAGCTCATCGGCGACAACGTGCAGCGTATCGAGCAAGGCGGGGTTCAGGCCGAGCGCGCGGGCACCATCATGTCTGAGGTGGTCAGCAGCATCAGTGGCCTCAACACCGTGATTACCGAGATTTCGATGGCCAGCCGCGAGCAAAGTGACGGGGTTGCCCAGATTGATGTGGCGATCCAGCAAATGGACCAGGTCACGCAACAAAATGCCGCCTTGGCCGACGAAATGGCCGCCGCTGCCAGCAGCCTGAGCAGCCAATCGCGCGATTTGGTGCAAGTCGTCGCCCGCTTCAAGCTCAACCCGCTCGACGCACGGAGCCTGTCCATCGGCCATGCCGGAAGCCCCGGCATGCTGGCACTGCAGTACTAGCCCAGGAAACGCAGCATCCCATAGAGGGACAAAGCGCCGCACACCGCGAGCATGCCCGTTTTAACCGCGCGGCTGCTCGACAGCGCTCCGGCAATGCTCAGGACCAGAATGGCGATAAAGATAAAGCTCGTTTTCATGGCCGGGATGCTAACGCGTAGCCGTACAGCCACGGCAAATCCAGGAGTTTCTCACCCAACAAGCCCATCGCCGCATCGCGCGCCATGCGCATAGGCCCCGTGAGGTGAAAAACCTGGCCGTTGCGTATGGCCCGCGCTTGCACCCGCGCGTTACGCTGCCAGCGCGCCGCGGCATAGTGCGCCAGTGCAGCCGGTGTATTGCCCTGCAGAGCTTGTAACGATGCGGCGAGCTGCTGGGCGTCTTCAATCGCCATTCCGGCGCCTTGGGCTAGGTAGGGGCGCATCGGATGGGCCGCATCTCCGAGCAAAGCACAGCGGCCGAGCGCCATCTCACGCGCACTGCGCATAGGAGGGCGGTCACTGAGCGCCCACAAGCGCCAGTCATCAATCGCATGCACCAGATCCAGCAGTGGGCCACCCGCGTTAGCCAAACGCACCCGCAGTTCGCCGGCATTGGCGGTGTGATCCCATGCCGTGGGGTCGCCAGCCAACGCACCGTGCACGATCACCACCACATTCAGCCACTCACCCCCACGGACCGGATATTGGACGGCATGGAATTCCGGCCCCATCCACGCGGTAACGACTTGAGACCGGATCGCCGGGGGCAGCGAACTTTGCAACACCATCGCCCGGAACGCCAAATGCCCCGTGACACGCGGTGCACCATCCCCCATCAGTTGGCGGCGCAGCGCGCTCCACACACCATCGGCGCCCACCACACAACCGGCCTCAAGCTCCTGGCCCTCCTGAGTGATCAAGCGCACCTGCTCTTCATGGCGAGCCAGGCTGGCAACCCGGGTGTTGAGCGCAATATCAACCGCACCGGTGCGCACAACCGCCTCGCGCAACAAACCATGCAAATCCTGCCGGGCGATGGTGGCGTAAGGGGCCCCATAACGTGCCAACGCCTGAGCCCCCAGCGGCAGGGTACCCAACAAGCGGGCGCTCATGGCGCTGCGTACCTCCAACCGCTCCGGGAAAACAGCCACCTGGGACAGCGCTTGTTGCAAGCCCCAGCCATGCAACACGCGGGTGACATTCGGGCCCAGCTGGACACCTGCCCCGACTTCGCCAAACGCTGGGGCCTGCTCGAGTAGCCGAAGCCCTCCTAGGCCCGGCGCTGAAAACACGCCTTGCCGGCTGCACGCCAATGCCGCAGCCAAGCCGCCTATGCCTCCCCCCACGATCACCATGTTGTGCTTCATAGGCCTGAATTCTGCCGTGCGGCCCACGCATAAAGGCTGCGCCAGCGCAAATTACCCCTCACTTCGCGCCGGCACCTTGCGATGGGTGCTATGCAGATGCCCCGAGGGTGGAGCACCTGCCGACTGCACCGCAAGCCCCTCCAAAATCCCGCAATGCGCAGTGTCCAACACCCCGATGCACTGGGCCCGCAACGCCTTGAGCTGCTTTTCCAGCGCCCGCAGTTCACGGATACGCTGGGCCACATGGCCGATGTGGGCGTCCAGCAAGGCGTTGACGCTGGCGCAGTTATCGCCCGGCGCATCCTGAAAAGCCAGCAGCGCGCGGATCTCGTCCAAGCTCATGTCCAGGCTGCGGCAGTGGCGTACAAACTGCAGCCGCTGGGTGTGGGCGTCCGAGTAATGGCGGTAGTTGGCATCGGTGCGGGCGGCAGCGGGCAGCAAGCCCTCGCGCTCATAGTAGCGGATGGTTTCCACCGGGGTGGAAGTGGCCTTGGCCAGATCGCCGATTTTCATGATGTGCCCTGCAATAACCTTGTTGCAGTGTAGCGCTTGACCCTGAAGTGGCTACAGGGTTTCCAATGGCAACATTGAAAGGAAACACCATGTCTCACGCTTGCGAACACCACACCCCTGCTGCCGGCAGCATTCTCAACCTGGCCCGCTACCGGAGGGTCTTGTGGGTGGCCTTATGGATCAACGCGGCCATGTTCGGCGTGGAGCTGTTCAGCGGCTGGCACTCGGGCTCACTGTCCCTTTTGGCAGACTCGATTGACTTTGCGGGCGATGCGCTGAACTACGGCGTATCACTCGCAGTGCTGTCTGCCGCCCTGGCTTGGCGGGCCCGCGCGGCCGTGGTCAAGGCGCTATGCATGATGGGCTTTGGCACCCTGATATTGGCCCGCGCAATCTGGAGCCTGTACACCGGCACCGTGCCCGATGCCACCACCATGGGGGTGGTTGGTCTGCTGGCACTGGTGGCCAATGTAGCGGTCGCGTGGATGCTGTATGCCTTCCGCGAAGGCGATTCCAATATGCGCAGCGTGTGGCTGTGCTCGCGCAACGACGCCATCGGCAATGTGCTGGTCATGCTGGCTGCGGCAGGGGTACTCGGTACCGGCAGCGGCTGGCCGGATTTGCTGGTGGCCGCCGGCATGGCTGCGCTGGCCCTGCATGGCGGCTGGCAGGTGATGCGCCAGGCCCGGCAAGAACTTGCGGGTCAACCGGTGGTTGCCGCAACGAGCTGTGGCGACAACCACCACGGTCACTCTCACTGAACACCAGCGGCGGCTCCTCGCAGCGTTTTGCCGCCCCTGTGTTGCCTTAGTTGGCGACAGTAAAGCGCTTTTGAATGTGCTTAGGCGTTTCCAGCTCGTCCACGATGGCCACCGCCAGGTCATCCACCGAAATGCTGCCGGGCGCTCCACCTTCAGCCCACAGGGGCTCATCGGCACCCACGCGGTATTGGCCGGTGCGCACGCCGGGGTTCAGCAAGATGGGGGGCGACACAAAAGACCAATCCAGCGCAGATTCTTCTTTAATCAGGTTCAACGCGTCGCGGGCGGCAGAGGCCGCCACTTTGATCTCGGCGGGGAACTCAGGGGTATCCACCAACTGCACGCCGGGCGCGACAAACAGGCTACCCGCACCGCCCACCATCAAAAAGCGCTTCACGCCGGACTGCTTGACGCCGCCAAAGATGGCGCGAGTGGCTTGCAAAAAGATTTCGCCGATGCGCGGCTCCGTCCAGCCGGGGTTGTAAGCGCTGACCACCGCTTCATGGCCGGCAGCGGCCTGAGCGACTTGAGCAACATCCAATGCGTCGGCCGCGACCACGTTCAAGCCGGCTTGGGCAGCCAGCTTGGCCGGATTACGGGCCAACACGGTCACTTGGTGGCCACGACTCAATAACTCCGCCAACAAAGGGGTGCCAACAAAACCCGTAGCGCCAATCAATGCAATCTTCATAAAAACTCCTGTTTCAAGGTGGTTAAGCAATGGCGTTAGTTTGATTGCTTCACAAAAAGCTGAATAGACGGTAAATTTCGCTTTTACCGTGAAGTAAAACTTAACAATTAGACATGGACCAACTCAAACGCATGGCCGTGTTCGCCGAAGTGGTCGCTGCCGGCAGCCTCAGCGGCGCAGCACGCCAGCTCGGCATGACGCCCTCCGCCGTGAGTCAGCACCTGCGCCAGCTGGAAGACGCGCTGGGCCTGGCGCTGCTACACCGGTCCACCCGCAAGCTGACGCTGACAGAGGCCGGCGCCCGCTACGTGGAGGGCTGCACCGCCATGGTGGCTGCGGCCCGCGCTGCAGACCAAGCGCTGGTGCTGCACCGGGACGAGCCCGAGGGTGAGCTGCGCATAACCGCCCCCATCGGCATGGGGGCCTTGCTGGCGCAAGTCTTGTTGCCGCTGAAGGACCATG
>JAIXVK010000425.1 GCA_027483085.1 Comamonadaceae bacterium
CTCGGGCGGGCAGCGCCAGCGCGTGGCCATCGGCCGTGCCATCGTGCGCGAGCCGCGCCTGTTTTTGTTTGACGAGCCGCTCTCGAATCTGGACGCTGCGCTGCGCGCCAAGACCCGCATCGAGCTGGCCCGCCTGCACCGCGACCTGGGCGCCACCATGGTCTATGTGACGCACGACCAGGTGGAAGCCATGACCTTGGGCGACAAGATTGTGGTGCTCAGCGAAGGCCATGTGCAGCAGGCCGGCACCCCGCTCACGCTGTACCAGCAGCCTGCCAACCGCTTTGTGGCGACCTTCATCGGCTCGCCCACCATCAACCTGCTGCCCGCCCGTGTGGTGGAGGTGCTCGACGGGGGCGCCCGTCTGCTGTTGGGCAATGGCAGCAAGGTGCTCGCCACGGTGGACAGCAGCCAGCTGCAAGTGGGTGAAAGTGTGGAAGTGGGCCTGCGCCCCGAGCACTGCGAAGTGCTGCCCGCCGGTGTAGCGCCTGCCACTGACGACACCGCCTTGGACGCCGAGATCACGCTGGTGGAGCACCTGGGCGAGTCCAATCTGCTGTACCTGAAGATGGACGACGGGCAAGAGCTGATCGTGCGCGGTGACGGCAATGCCGAAGTGCGTCTGGGCGACTCGGTCATCGTGCGTGCGGCACCTTCAGCCCTCTACCTCTTCCGCGCTGACGGCATGGCCTGCACCCGCTTGAACCCCGGCAACATGCGCTCGGCCCATGCACGCTGAGTCGCTGCCCGCACACATTCACTACGCCATCGGCATTGACGGCGGTGGCACCAGCACCCGCGCGCGGGTGGTGCACCGCAGTGGTGTGGTGGTAGGTGAGGGCAAGGCCGGTGCCTCGGGCCTTATGCAAGGTATCCCGCAAGCCTGGCGCCACATTACGCAGGCCATTTCGCACGCTACCGAGGGCCGCGTGCAAGCCGGCTGGCCGCAGCCTGTGCCGGCCAACTGCATTTTGGGGCTGGGCTTGGCCGGTGCCAACAACCGGGGGTGGCATGCGGACTTTTTAGCCGCCGACCCGGGCTATGCCAGGCTCAAGCTGGAGTCGGACGCGGTGACCGCTTTGTGGGGTGCCCATGGCGGGAATGCCGGGGCCTTGGTGATTGTGGGCACAGGCGCTATCGGGCTGGCCCTGTTGCCCGATGGTCAACAGCGCGTCAGCGGTGGCTGGGGCTTTCCGTGCGGGGACGACGGCAGCGGCGCCGATATCGGCCTGCGCGCCGTGAACCTGACCCAGCGCTCGTTGGATGGGCGAGCCGTAGCCGGGTCTTTGAGCACCGCGATTCTGCAGGCCACCGGCGGCACCCCCGACGCCTTGTTGGCATGGACGGGTGCCGCACGCCAGTTTGAGTACGCCACGCTGGTGCCTTGCGTGTTCGCCCATGAGCACCAGGACCCGGAGGCCGCTCGCCTGCTCCGCTACTCCTTGGAGCAGCTCGAATCACTCGCCCGCGCCGTAGACCCCACCCACACGCTGCCGCTGGTGGTGGCCGGCAGCATCGGCCAGCGCCTGGTGCCCCGGCTCAGTGGCTTGGTGGGTGCGTGTGTAGTGCCACCCCAGGGTGACGCCATGGACGGCGCCCTGACCCTGTGTATGCAATGACATGAAAAGAGATTCCGTAATGACAACATTGATGTTGCAAGAGGCCCTGTCCTCAGCGCGCCAAGTAGCGCAACAACTGGCCGGCGACGAAGGTCGCTACGCCGCCCTCGGCAAGGCGCTTCGCGCACTGCCGCCCCAAGGTGCGGTCACCATTGCCCGTGGCAGCTCGGACCATGCGGCCGCCTACTTTGCCTATCTGGTGATGTCGCGCACCGGGCAACTGGTGACCTCGCTGCCCATGTCACTGCTGACCCTCTACAAGGCGCCGATGGCGCGGCAGCGGGTGCTGGCGGTGTCTATTTCGCAGTCGGGCCGCAGCCCGGACTTATTTGAACCCATGCAGGTGTTTGAAAAAGCCGGGGCGACCACGGTGGCGCTGGTGAATGACATCAGCTCGCCCTTGGCGCAGGCCGTGGACTGGGCCATGCCCTTGCACGCCGGACCCGAGAAGAGTGTGGCGGCTACCAAGAGCTTTATTTGTGGCTTGGTGGCCGGTGCGCGCTTGGCTGCCCACTGGGGTGCCCACGCAGATTTGCTGGAAGCCTTGAAGGCACTGCCAGCGGCGCTGGAAGAGGCCTGCCAGCAGGACTGGAGCGCTGCCATCGAGCCCTTGCGCACCGCCAGCCAGCTGATGGTGATCGGCCGCGGTCCGGGCCTGGCGATTGCCCAGGAGGCGGCCCTCAAGTTCAAGGAAACCTGCGGCATCCAGGCCGAGGCCTTTAGCGGCGCGGAGGTCAAACACGGCCCCATGGCGCTAGTGAACGACAACTACCCGATGCTGATTTTTGCCCTGCGCGGCCCGGCCCAGCAGAGCCTGATTGCCCTGGCCGCCGAGATGCGCGGCCGTGGCGCACGGGTGCTCTTGGCTGCACCGTCCGATGTGGCAGAGCGCGACCTCACCCTGACTACCGCACCGCAGGAGGACCTGGACCCGATCACTGCCATCCAAAGTTTCTACTTGCTGGTGGAAGCCGTGGCCCGTGCGCGCGGGCTGGACCCGGATCAGCCGCCCCATCTCTCAAAGGTCACAAGCACCCGATAAACTGGGGGAATGACATTTGAAACTTTGACGATAGACGGCGCGCCTGCAGTCCGGCTGCAGGGCCCGCACGGGGACTCGGTCACTGCGCTGCTGCGGGGTGGCCAGGTGATCTCGTGGATCGATGCAAGCGGCACCGAGCGCTTGTATTGCAGCCCGCTCTCGCCACTGGCCGGCCCGCAAGCCGTGCGGGGCGGGGTGCCGGTGATTTTTCCGCAATTCAGTGGGCGCGGCCCCCTGATGCGCCATGGCTTTGCCCGCACCCGCGACTGGGCTTTGGCCGACACACC
>JAIXVK010000506.1 GCA_027483085.1 Comamonadaceae bacterium
ATAGCTATCGCTGGCTTTGTGGGCCTGTGCCGGGAGCCAGCCAAGGCTCAACAGCAAAACAAGAATCAAGCGCCACTTCATTTCAGCTCCTTGGCGAGTTGCTTCATCCGGAGGTCTCCAAATTGACTGGCGCTCATCCAGTCCACAACAGGTTGGGCCGCCGGGGCTTGCCGGGCCACCACTGCGGCCTCCAGCAACACCCGGGCATCCCGGGGTTCGCGCTGGTACGCATAGTTTTCTTGGGCCAGGCGCAGGGCTGTGGGCGCATCTTTGCGGACCTGTAGCTCGAACCGTGATTCTTCGGCCAAGTGGGTGGTATCGCCCCTTGCGCGGGCCGCGGCGAAGCGGTCGGCCAGCATCTTGACGTGGGCGGTAGCCTTGGGGCTGCCAGTCAGTGTTTCCGCAATAGCGAGGCGGACCAGCAGGCTGTCTGCTGACTCCCAGGTCGACAACAGCTTGACAACGTCGGCAGCTTGGCCGTTGTCCAGCAAAAAGTCGGACCACGCGGCCAGCAGGTAAATGTCGTCCTGACCCAGTGACAAGGCTTGCTGGTAATGCTGCCGGGCGATGGCTGTCTGCCCTTGCCAGGCGGCGACTTCGCCCATTCTTGTTAGCAGCCACAACTGGCTAGCCGTCGAGCGGGCCTGCGCCAGCGCTTGGCGCAAAGTCTCATAGCCCGCTGGCAGATCACCAGAGTAGCTTTGGGTTAAGCCTAAGCAGGCGCCGTGCAGGGCGTCGCGGCCGAGTTGCTTCAAGGCGGTGCATTCTTTGCGGACGGCGCTGTAGTCTGCTTGCACCAGATAAATGGCGCCCCGCCAGGCGTGGGCTTGGGCGTAGCCCGGGTCCAAGGTCAGAGCCTGGGCAAAATCCTGCAGTGCCCCTTGAAAATCATGCCGGTACTGGCGCAATACGCCTTTCAAGGTGAGCAGTTCGGGGCTCAGGGGGCCTGCGAACGCAGACACCACCGCATCGGCGTAACCGATGTAGCGCGGGTCACCTTGCGCATTAGCAAGGTCGACATAGCGCTGTACCAACGCGGCTTGGGTGGCCGGGTCTTTGGGGCTCTGGCTTGCGGAGCTGCGCAAGGTGGCCAGCTCTTTTGCAACCGGGTCTGCCGCACGAGCCGGCAGCTTTTGCAGCACCTGATTGTCGGAGGTCGGGACAAAGGGGGCTGCTATCGCCACCTGACTTACCAAACCGCCCGCGAGGACGGCAGACCGTATCCATACCGATATATGCATAAGCTTAGGTAAATTTTTCATAAGTGGCGTATATTTAACAGGCCATCTATCCCGGTGGTTCAAAACCTGTCATTGGAGTCTAACCATGAACAAGATTTTTAGCGTAGTAGTTGCTTCTGTCCTTGCCACAGCCTCTTTCGGCTCTTTCGCTGCCTCCCACGGCGGTGCCATGAAAGACGACAAGAAAATGGAAGAGTGCAAAAAAATGGATGCCAAAGCCGACGACAAGATGAAGGCAGAGTGCAAAGCCATGATGGAGAAGAAGTAAACCCTCTGCGGTGTTTGCTTTCCAAAACGGGCCCTCGGGCCCGTTTTTGTTGGGTGGCTTGCCTCGGTTGAGCGGGCTACACTTGGCCGGCTGTCAGAACTTCCGGAGTCCGTTATGTCGATTTCGTCGCCCGCTTACCCCTTGATTCTTGAACGCACCCTGGCCGCGCCACGCGCCGCGGTGTGGCGCTGCTGGACAGAGCCAGAGCTCCTGTGCCAGTGGTTTTGCCCGAAGCCCTGGAGCGTTAGCCATGCTGAGATGGAGCTGTTCCCTGGCGGCCGGTTTTTCACCCACATGGTGGGCCCCAACGGGGAGCAAGTGCCGAACCCCGGTGTTTTTTTGAAGGTAGATGCAGGGCGCCAACTGGTTTTCACCGATGCCTTTGTGAGTGCATGGGTTCCCAGTGCAAAGCCGTTCATGGTGGGTGACATCACCTTTGCGGATAGCGCAGACGGCGGCACCCACTACATCGCCCGTGCCCTGCATTGGACGGAGGCAGACCAAAAACAGCACGAGGAGATGGGTTTTCATCAAGGGTGGGATGCAGCTACCATGCAGCTCGAGGCCCTTGCCGCCTCGCTGTGAGTGCTTTTACTTTTCCGGTCCGGGTGTATTGGGAAGATACCGACGCGGGCGGTGTTGTGTTTTATGCCAACTACCTGAAGTTTTTTGAGCGGGCCCGCACAGAATGGTTGCGCGCAGCCGGCGTGGAGCAGCAGCGCCTGCGTGACGACACCGGTGCCATGTTTGTGGTTGCCGAGGTGCAAACCCGTTATCTGGCACCAGCCCGTCTGGACGACTTGCTGCACGTAACGGTGCGTGTCGAAGAGCAAGGTGCTGCCAGCATGGTGATCGTGCAAGAGGCATTTCGGGGCGACGTGCTGCTAGCCGAGGGCCGCATTCGGATCGGTTGTGTGCACGCTGAAAGCCTGAGGCCCTGCCGAATACCGGCTAAGGTCGTCAACGCCTTGGCCGGTTCAAGTAACAACTAATCAGGTCGCACCGGCGGTGCGTTGGGATGAGGTGCTTGAGGTGGGGCAGGGGCGTGTGTCATTTTTGCCAGTGCGGTGGCCAGCCAGGTTTGTACCAGTCCGGACGCCAAACCACGGGTGAGCAGGGTAGGACCGAGCGCGCTGAGCACGGGATGCCGGAAAGTCCAGCGCCATGGCCGAGCCCATACCAAGGTGGCGCCAAGCGCCAATGCGGTGGCCACGGCGGCCACCGGGTGGCGTTGAACCAACGGGCGCACCCAAGCTTGGATGACGTCACCCGCCAATTCGCTGCTGGTGTGCAAGGGGTGTTGTTCCCACCAGTGCCTCAAGCTCGGGCCGACTGC
>JAIXVK010000565.1 GCA_027483085.1 Comamonadaceae bacterium
GCATCAGCGTTTAGATCAATTTGAATAGTGTGAGATGTCATGGCGCTTTTGCAAATTTCAGAACCCGGCCAATCCCCCAATCCGCATGAGCGCCGTATCGCTGTCGGTATTGATTTAGGGACCACCCACTCTCTGGTGGCCGCAGTGCGCAGCGGTGTGGCGGAGTGCCTGCCTGACGCGCAGGGCCGGGTGGTGTTGCCCAGTGTGGTGCGCTATCTGGATGCCGATCGCCGGCAGATCGGCTTTGACGCCTTGGCGAATCAAACTACCGACCCGGGAAACACGATTGCATCTGCCAAGCGCCTGATGGGGCGCGGTTTTGCGGATATTGCGCACGCTGACAAGCTACCGTTTGCCTTGGTGAACGAGCCCGGGATGGCCCGAATCCGCACGATTGCAGGGGTGAAGAGCCCGGTGGAAGTCAGTGCGGAGATCCTGGCGACCTTGCGGTTTCGGGCTGAAGACAGCTTCAATGATGACATTTACGGTGCAGTCATCACGGTGCCGGCGTATTTTGACGATGCACAGCGCCAAGCCACCAAAGACGCAGCCCAACTTGCCGGCCTGAATGTGTTGCGCTTGATCAACGAGCCTACTGCGGCCGCCATTGCGTATGGTTTGGACAACGCCTCGGAAGGGGTCTACGCCATTTATGACTTGGGCGGCGGTACCTTCGATATCTCCATTCTTCGTTTGTCGCAAGGCGTTTTTGAGGTGTTGGCCACCGGTGGGGACTCCGCACTGGGGGGCGATGACTACGATCGCGCATTGGCGGAGTGGTTGCTGCAAACTTCCGGCCTTGCTGCCCCCACCCCTGAAGACCAGGCGGTGTTGATGGCAGAGGCACGCTCTTGCAAAGAAGCCTTGTCTGCGGAAGAAATCGCCAGCGTGGAGGTGGATCTGTCTGCAGGCGCTATCGATCTGGGTGTCCGGCGCGAGGATTTCGAGGCGGCCACCAAAGACCTGACGGCGCGGACCTTGCAAGCCGTACGCAAGGCTTTGCGGGATGCGTCGCTCAGCAAAGAAGATGTGCAGGGCGTGGTGCTGGTGGGCGGCTCTACGCGCATGCCCCAGATCAAGGCTGCTGTGCAAACCTTTTTTGGTCAAGAGCCGTTGACCAATTTGAATCCGGATGAAGTGGTGGCGCTGGGTGCCGCCATTCAGGCCAACCAGCTGGCCGGCAACAACCCCGGCGGAGATTTGTTGCTGCTAGACGTGATCCCTTTGTCGTTGGGTGTGGAAACCATGGGGGGCTTGGTCGAGCGCATTGTGCCGCGCAATCAAACTATCCCTACCGCCATGGCACAGGATTTCACGACCTATAAAGACGGTCAGACCGCATTGGCCTTGCATGTCGTCCAGGGTGAGCGGGACCTCGTCGCCGATTGCCGCAGCCTGGCCCGGTTTGAGCTGCGCGGTATTCCCCCCATGGCAGCGGGCGCAGCCCGCATCCGGGTGACCTTCACCGTGGATGCCGACGGCTTATTGAACGTCTCTGCCAAAGAGCAAGTGAGCGGTGTGGAGGCCCGGATTGATGTGAAGCCGTCTTACGGACTCACTGATGATCAAATTGCCGCCATGCTCAAAGACAGCTTTGCCACTGCCGAGGCCGATATGCGAGCCCGCGCTTTGGTGGAAGCCCGGGTGGACGCCGACCGCCTGATCTTGGCGACGGGCAGTGCGTTGGAGGCGGACGGTGAACTGCTCAATGCCGCAGAGCGCACTGCCATTGATGCCGCAATTGCCGATGTGACCGCTGCCACGCAGGTCACCGATCCTGCCGTTATTGAAACCGCGATCAAGGCGCTGGCCGATGTGACCGAGCCCTTTGCCGCCATGCGGATGAACAAGGGTATTTCGCAAGCACTCGCCGGCAAAAGCATTGAATCCATTTGAAGTGAACTGACCATGCCCATCATCAAAATCCTGCCGCATCCTGAGTATTGCCCTGAAGGGGTTGAGCTAAAAGCGGCACCCGGCACTTCCATTTGCGAGGCGCTGCTGGAAAACGGTATCCAGATTGAACATGCCTGCGACATGAGCTGCGCTTGTACCACCTGCCACGTGATCGTGCGCGAAGGACTGCAAAGCCTGAATGCCGCAGAAGAAACCGAAGAAGACCTGTTGGACCGCGCTTGGGGCTTGGAGCCTCAGTCCCGATTGAGTTGCCAGGCTTACCTGGCGCAGCAAGACCTGGTGGTACAGATTCCCAAATACACCATCAACCACGCCCGCGAAAACCACTGAGACCGACCATGCGCCAGATTGTTCTCGACACGGAAACCACCGGTTTTTACGCCAACCATCCGGACCATCCGGACCGTATGGTGGAAATCGGCTGCGTGGAACTCGTCAACCGCAAGCTCACCGGGAACAACCTGCACTTTTACCTGAACCCGGGGCGGGACAGCGACGAAGGTGCGTTACGGGTCCACGGGCTGACAACCCAGTTTTTGAGCGATAAGCCCCGCTTTGAGGAAATTGCCCAAGAGCTGGTGGACTATGTAGCGGGCGCCGAAATCATCATCCACAACGCGCCTTTTGACCTGTCCTTTCTGGACATGGAGCTCAAGCGCACGGGCAAGAAGCCGTTCAAGAGTTTTGTCGGCAGTGTCTTGGACACCTTGGTGATGGCCAAGGAAATGTTTCCGGGCAAACGCAACAGCCTGGATGCGTTGTGCGATCGCTTGGAGGTAGACAACTCCGGGCGCACCCTGCACGGGGCGCTGTTGGATGCCGAGCTGCTGGCCGACGTTTACATCAACATGACTCGGGGCCAAGATGCCTTGTTGATGGAGAGTAGCGATACCCAAGAGCCCGGGTTGGTGGTGGAGCAGTTGGACCTGCGCAGCATGCAACTGCCAGTCTTGGAAGCGAATGCCCAAGAAATGGCCGCGCACGATGATGTTTTGGCCCAGTTGGACAAATCTAGTGGCGGAAAAACGGTCTGGAAGCAAATGGCCTGAAAAATGGTATATAATTTGAGGCTTCCTTGATACGGGATAAAAGTTTCAAGGGCGATTAGCTCAGGGGTAGAGCACTGCATTCACACTGCAGGGGTCGCAAGTTCGAAACTTGCATCGCCCACCAGATAAAAAGCCTTCTAAGTCTCTGATTTAGAAGGCTTTTTTGTTTTGACCTATACACAAATGCAATGTTTGTGTGTGTCCTGAAAAGACTTTTTGGCGCAAATTTGTCGCACTTGATGCACAAAGGAGTACCAATTGGCTTACATCAGAAAACGTGGTCCATTCCAATACCAGGTAACAGTCCGCAGGCGGGGCTACCCCGAACAAACAGCGACATTTGTCGATCATCGTGAGGCAGAGGCATGGGGGCTTCAGGTCGAGTCGGAAATGACTCGTGGCGTCTTCGTTTCCCGAGTTGAGTCTGAGAGAACAACCCTTAAAGAGTTGATTGATAGATACGTCCTTGAAATAACTCCTAAGCACAAAGGCCAAGCCTCTGAGTCGTTACGCTTGAAGAGCTTGGCAAGGCACCCACTTGGCGAGCGTTACCTGGCCACTCTTACGCCGAAGGACTTTGCACTCTATCGCGATGAGCGATTGAAAGTTCGCAAGCCCGCCACAGTAACCCGTGAACTTGCGCTTTTTGCTCGTGTCATCGAAGTGGCCCGGCGCGAATGGGACATCCACATGGACAACCCTCTCAAGCTAGTAACTCGGCCGGTGGTGCGAAATGAGCGCGATCGACGCCTGACAACAGAAGAGGAGGGCGCCTTACTAAGTGAATTAGAAGGTCAGGGGCGAGATTGGCATGGTCGGTTGGAGTCCGGCGGTATGCGAAATCCTTGGGTCAGACCAATTGTTCTGCTGGCATTAGAGACCGCATGTCGACGCTCAGAGTTGCTGAGTCTCAAATGGTCAAACGTTGACTTGACTCGGAGAGTTGCTTTTCTCCCAGATACGAAAAACGGACACTCTCGCGGAATTCCACTTTCCACGAAGGCCTTGATGGTTCTCTCAGAACTGCCTCGTTCTATTGATGGCTTCGTATTTCCTACGACAGAAGCTGCACTTAAAAAAGGCTATGAAAGAGCTGTGCAGAGGGCTGGCATAAAGAACCTGACCTTTCATGACCTGCGTCGCGAAGCTACCAGCCGATTGGCAAAAAAACTGTCACTGCTTGATTTAGCGAAGGTTACTGGGCACCGCTCGGTAAACGTTTTGCATCAACGTTACTACAACATCTCTGCCGAAGAGTTGGCATTGAAGATCGGTTGAAGTAGGGCAGCAAGTATTCCAACGAACGTACAGGAGTGTGTCATGGCGCATGTTAAAAAATTGAAAATTAATGGTTCAGGTTACGGGCTTAAGTTCGATGCCACGGTTGCGGAAATCAAGATTGAGCTGGTTGGCGGCACCAAGCGGGTTTTTGTACCAGGCGACGAAAAAGGTGTTGTTGTGGATCGTGGTTTCCCAGTGGTGTTTCCTGAGGTCACCGTCCAAGCGTGGATTACAACTGGTGGTGAACTCAAATGGGATGACAACCTGAGCAAGGCCTACGCTGCTTTGCAGACTCTGCGTGATGCATTCATCCGCTCGCACCGTGGGCTAGTACGTGTTTACTCAGGCGGAGACGTCAAAGGTTCTGACCTGGCAGGCAAGGTCAAAATCAAGCTGGTTGATGGAAGCTTCATCACTCGAACCGTTCCTGCGTCTCAGGTCGAGGCTATCGAGGGGCAATTGTGGATTCCACGATGGCTCGCCATCCAAAAAGCAGACGGAAAGAGCTTTACGGGGGAAACACGATTACCGTTCGTGCTTGACAGCGCAATTACCCGCATCGACGCAGAATTTGCCCGACAAGTCGAAGTCTTGAAAGAGCTAGCTCTTCCACTTCAAGAGGCAGAACGTATTGACGCGCCACTCCGCGCTAAGCGCGCAGAGGAGGAAAAAGAAACTGCACGCACCAAAAAAGAACTTGAGGAAGTGGAGCTCAAAAAACGCAGGGCAAAGCAGGAGAAGGCTGACGCAAAAGCTGCCGAGCGCATCGCAAATCTCCCAATTCATGCGCAGGACGTGACAGTGAAGGGCAAGGATTGGGAAAAGTACAAGGGCAACTTCCATACCAAAGAGTGGATCATCGAGCATGCGACCATTCGGCTATCGGGGACACGGGCTTATATCTTCGACGATGAGAATGCCCTCAAGCCTCTGTTCTGGAAGCCGTTGCACACGCTGGAAATTGAAGCAATCGTCGAAGCACCTATCTGAATAGATCGGTGGCAGGCGCTCCGCCGGTCACCATGGGCGCTGCGCCCCATACCCCGCCCCGTGCCCTGCGGGCGCGCCCACGAGGGGCGCTGCACGGGTCCCCTGTCTGTCTTCAGTGAAGAGGGGCAGCGGCTGCGCCGCCCAATACCCAGTCCGTTGCCTTAGCTGCGGCGCTGGCAACCGTAAAGATCGCCTGTTTGTCTGCCTTGAGGCATTTCAGCCAGCCCTCCAGGTAGCTTGCATGGCCCTCGATGGTGCCTTCCACCATGCCCAGATAGCCCATGGTGAAAGCTGCTGACAGCTCGGCCGTTAGTTCTTCCATGGCGTAGGCGTCGTCGCCAAAGCGCTTACCGAAGGTGCGCGCCAGGCGATCTTCATGGCCGGTCCAGTGGGCCAGCTCGTGCAGAGTCGTTGCGTAGTAGTTGGCCTCATTAGTGAAGCGTTCGCGGTGTGGCATGCAAACTTCGTCCTTGCTGGGGACGTAGAAAGCACCATCAAAGCCGTGGCGGATCTTTGCGCCGGTTTGCAGAATGATTTGCTCTGCTTCCTCAACTGCGCTGAACTCTTTAGCCGGTGTGTGGGTGGTCAGTTCTGAGGGTAGGCAGTCGATCTGAGCGACGTTAAAAAGGAAGAAAGCCTTGGCCATGGGGTAGCTCTTTGCATCCTCTGTATCGTCTTCTGCCTGGCGTTCCACTTTCTGAAAGTACACACCCATGGTTGATTTCTCCCCCTTACGAACCTGTGCGCCCAAGGCTTCGGCCTGCTTGTAGGTAAGCCACAGATTTGAGCTGTAAGACTGCTCCGCCGCTTGCGCCCACAGCAACAGAACATTGATTCCGCGATACGCCTCTCCCGTCTTAGCGTTGCGTGGGAGGCCTCCCCCGGCCTGATTAGTCAAGCGTTTGCCGCCCTTGGCTGTGCCAGCTTCAAGAATGTTGATGATTTTATTTGTGATGGTTTCGCGAATGCACATGGTGAGCCCTTGAGTTGGTTTCGAGGGCTCCGATCTGTTGCCCTCTCGCTCTGACCTGGCGCATCCCCTATGGGGACGGGAGGGGTGCATTTGGACGTTAAAAAACGGACTTTCTAGCCCGTTGTATTCATCGCCCCCACCAAATCCCCGGCATAACTGATCGGGCGTTTGGTGGGGGCGTCGGGCTAGTGGTACGTTTTGGGTGTTAGGTCTTAGGAGGCCAGCACCGAAACTGGCGTGACACAAAAGCGCAGCGACTGGCGCGATAGTTTTTCACTGGGGCGACACACGAAGTGTCAGGATTCCGACGTTTGACGCGTCAAACGTCAAGATAATGACGTTGCCACGAACCTCCATGGACCACTGCACCGCACATGACAATTTCACCCTCGATGCAAAGCAAGCTTAAGCAGATGCGCCGAGCTGCCCCTTTAGCTATCAATAAAACGCGGCTGTGTGGCGGCGTAGTGCTTGCCTTACTAGATCCAGTAGGGGACTTGGACGCCGCCTTGCAGGATCTAAAAACGGGATTGGGTAGCAACTGGACGACCGTGACGGCTTTTCAGTTCATGAGCGGAAAACAGGCACTGTTTGCAGCGGAATGCGCGGATGAAAATGAGCGAGACGCTTTGATAAAAGCGCACCAAATTTCACTTGCTGTGTCGGATCTGGCTGGGATTTCACGATTGAGCGTGGCACAGCTGAGAGTGGTTGTGATTGAGGCTGCCGGTCAGCCGGGGTGAAACCCTACCCAGAAGCATTTGCAGACTTGTATCAAAGCCGAATTTATTACGGAATCATCAAAAGCTGCCCGAAAAAGCGGCCGATCTCTCCCCGATAATGGATATCGATGGCCACGTTATGGGACGGTGCCACCTTAGGGGTTTACATGACATTGAGAGCTGCAGAGCTTTTTGCTGGTGCGGGTGGTTTGGCTATGGGCGTGAGCCTCGCTGGCTTTGAATCGCTTGCAGTTGTTGAGTGGGATAAGTGGGCTTGCGATAGCGTTCGGGAGAACCAACGTCGTGGTTTCCCCTTGGTACAAAATTGGCCCCTTAGCGAAGGTGATGTTCGCGACGTTGACTGGTCGGCTCTTCCTGAAGGTATTGAGCTCTTGGCCGGTGGCCCCCCTTGCCAACCATTCTCTATGGGTGGGAAGCACAAGGCACACGATGACAGCCGCGACATGTTTCCAGCGACGGTCGAAATCGTCCGCAAACTTCGTCCCCAAGCTTTTATTGTTGAGAATGTCAAAGGACTGACGCGAGCCAGCTTCGCGAACTACTACCAGTACATCCTCCTGCAGCTGGAGTTCCCAGAAGCGCCTCGGAGGAAGAGAGAAACTTGGTTCGATCATTTGATGCGTCTGCAAACCATCAAAAGCTCGCGTGGCTCCAATCCAGAAGGGCTCACCTACAACGTTGTACCGACCCTTGTGAATGCAGCTGATTACGGGATTCCACAAAAACGGGAGCGAGTTTTTATCGTTGGGTTCCGGTCGGATTTGGAAATCGATTGGCGATTCCCTGAGGCGACCCACAGTGAAGAAGCTCTCATTTATGACCAATGGGTCAGCGGAGCTTATTGGGATCGTCACAAATTACCAGCGAGCAAGCGACCTGCTTTCCCAGAGCGACAGGCTTCGCGGATACGGAAATTGTCTTTGCCTGGCGCAGTAGGAAATCTGAAGCCGTGGCGCACAGTTCGTGATGCAATCCACGACCTACCAGACCCAGAATCCAAGGCTGCCAAGTCGATAGCTGATCACCGCTTTCAGGGTGGCGCACGCGTTTATCCTGGTCATACAGGAAGCCCACTTGATCAGCCTGCCAAGACGATTAAGGCCGGCGCACATGGGGTTCCCGGTGGCGAAAATATGCTCGTGAATACAGACGGTTCCGTTCGTTACTTCACTGCTCGTGAAACAGCACGAATTCAAACTTTCCCCGATGGCTATGTGTTTCATGGATCTTGGTCCGAAACCATGCGTCAACTTGGCAACGCAGTCCCTGTGGCTTTGGCGCGTGTAGTCGCAGCTTCTGTGGCAGAAGCAATCTTGGAGGCAAAACTGCGCGACACGTTGAAGGCGACTCAAGACAAGAGGAAATCGGCATGACTACAGGCCAAGTTCTGCCTTTCAATCCGCTAGACAAGAAGAATCTCGGTTCAAGCGTAGCAGAAGCCCTTGTAAGCGCTACTGCTCATCCAATGAGTGCGCTCCCGCCCTTCAATGGCGTGGGGATCTATGCGATCTACTATTGCGGTCCCTTTGCTGCGTATAAGCAAATTGCAGATCAAAACAAGAATAAGAGTGATCCACGGCTGCCGATTTACGTCGGTAAAGCTGTTCCAGCGGGTGCCAGAAAAGGTGCAGCCCTAGCTGATCCCTTGCAGTCTAGATCTCTGTACAACCGACTGACCGAGCACGCGGAAAGCATAAAAACTGCAGAAAATCTCTCGATAGATGATTTTGTTTGCCGCTACCTGATCGTTGATGAAATTTGGATTCCCCTTGGCGAATCATTGATGATCGGAAAATTCGCTCCTGTTTGGAACTCAATTGTCGAAGGGTTTGGCAACCATGATCCGGGCAAAGGCCGCTACCAAGGGATGATGCCCCGGTGGGACGCGGTTCACCCAGGTCGCTCTTGGGCGCTGAAATGCAGAGCGCGCGAGGAGTCACCTAAAGACATCCTGCGCGATGCTCAGAATTACCTGTCCAATATCGTTTTTCCGACTTCGCCTCACTTCATTGGTATTTGAGGCAGAGGTAACCCCATCCCAATTTCAGCGCCAAGAAATATCATCGCACTCCATTAGCCTCCGCCCAAACAATCTGGTTGTCCACTGTATGTAGCTTGCAAGGGGAGCCTTTCCCACGGGCCGCTGACAAACAGGCGTCGTAAGCTTGGCGTTCATTAAATGGCCAGGAATGCTTGGTCCATCCCCAGGACTGGCCCGACTCAGTGAAGTAGAACGCTCGGTTGTCGGCCGCCGTGCTTTCAATGAATTTTTTATACCCGGCCCTATTCTTTTCGTCGGTCGTTGGGAGCACCAATGTATCCAGCGTCGCAGGATCAATCACTGGCGCAGATGCCCCCTTGGAGCCGGAAAGGGCTTGAGACAGCGAGAGCTTCGTGAGTTTGAACTCATCACCATTGATGGATTTGATGATCTCTTTGCCGTTCTGAACCAACCAGTCATTCACTTGGGCAATGTCGGGCAGTTGCGCATTGATGACTTCATACGGCTGATCTGCCTTTAGGTAGAAGGAGTAGTAAGTCAGGCGCTCAGCATTCTTCGAAACCTCCAGCTCAATCGATACGGGTGCCTTTCCCAGTGCGTCCAAGTCCACAGAACTACCCAAGAGAGGAAGAATCACGCCGTCCAAATAGCCGCGTGAATCTGCGTTCAAATGTACTTTTGCAAATGACTCAAACTTGGCCTTAATGCCAGGGTTTGAACGGATTTGTGCACAGGCATATACGAATCCACTGCTGGGAAGATCAAAGTTTTTTTGGGTGTAAATGCTGCTGGTGAGATCGTGGCATTTGTATAAAGGGGAAGAGCCAACCCGCAGATAGCGCTTGCGGTTTGTGGAAAAACTGAACAACTGCATAGGGGCGTCCTTGTCGGTGTTCATGAAGGTGACTCGCGTCATCTCGATGTCACCGACCACATTGCCCCAAGGCAATATGTAATTCGCCTTTTTCAACACTCGCCACTGGCCTGGTGGGATTGGGATAGGTGACAAAAAACCCATGTCCACGCGGTCTTCCGTCACCACGGCTCCTTCGACGATATCGTCAAACTTGATCCCAGCTGCAAGGCTATGTACTGCGACAAAACAGGCCGCAGCAGTGAGTGCAAACCGTGACAATTTAGCGCTCAAAAACTTCATTTTCAACTCCCTTTTTTGTTATCAATTTAAACGATGAATGATCGATACGTGGCATTCAGTCCGTTGATGTAAATATAGCTGATCGGCATCCTCACGCCGTGTCAGCAAAGCCTTCAATTCCGAAAAATCTGCCCCCACTCACAGACTTGCGCGGCGTCTTGGCGCTGCGAGTCAGTACATTGCGCGTGCTGAACGGTTGGTCTCAGGAGCGGCTCGGCACCGAAGCTAGGCTTGATCGCACTTACGTCTCAAGCATCGAACGCGGGGAGTACAACGTAACCCTGCAGACAGTTGAACTGCTTGCAGGCGCATTAGGTGTTATGCCATGGGCTTTACTCGTGCCACCTCACGAAGAAGAAATCGCCTCGATGTTTTAGAGGCCTAGGCAAAGGCCTAAAGCCCTTATGGCGTCCCTGCAAGCGAGGCGCAAACGGCAGTCATCGGATTTGATGCCTTAACGATCCCCGGATCGAGGGCTTCACACAGGATGGACGCATTTTGTCCCGAGCGGTCGTCGTGAGCCCATTCCAGCTTTTGATCCAAGACTTGGCGCTGTGCGACAGCGATCCTCTCAGCACCAAATTTGAAACGCTTGGTCGAGTCAAAGTTAACGCTGAACGCGGCCAGACGCACAATGTAATAGTCCCCAGCGGGAACTTCGGTGAAGCTGAATCGGCCATCAGCATTCGCTACTGTACTTCGCAGATAAGCAGCTCTTCGCGGGTCTGCAGGTGCAACGTTGTAGTTGTATCGGTAGCCCGTTGTGACGGCGGCATCCTCATGGGCAGTTGCTGGGACTAAATACACCTTCTGGATCACGTCCGACGTCTTGTATGACGCGCTAGGGTTGTTGTAGGGCACGAACGACACCACACCAGAAACTGTCGAAGTGCCAGGCTGCGCGTATTTCTGATACTCCGCTTGATCGAAAGGCGCACGCGGATAGGCCTTTGGTGCCCCACCAGCGCACCCAGTAAGGATGCTTAAGGCACCAATCAAGGCCGAGAAAGCGAAAGTTCTGATCATGCTGCTTCTCCCAAAACCTTCAGAACATGCGGCTGGTCTTTCCAGAGAGCCATGTAGTCACTCGCGCCTACACACGTACCAATGAGGTAGCACAGCGGTTCCAAGGCAAGGCGTACGAGCTTTCCGCGCCAGGAACCCTTCTCCACTACACCCATCTGATACGCGAGCTCCTGTGCACGGTGCAAAGCGATCGGGCGCATGATGTCTTCTGCCAGCTTGGACTTGCGCATCAACTTCACGTAGCCGATCGCCCATGCGTGGTACCCACGCACGGTCGTTTCGGACAGGTTCGCCTTTGTATAGGCCAAATCTGCGCGCCAGACATCTTTAGGGATCTCCCCTTTGGCAAAGAAGTGCGTGCAGATCACTCGGCTGCTGCCTCCACCTCCGCCGCCATTCGAAGATGTGGAAGTCCCTGGCCCCTCGGAGCCAAGGCTTGTTGGGTCTGTCCTGCCATTGGCGTCATATCCTGGCGCGTAGCCACCAGTCCACCCAGGAAGCCCCCATGCGTTGGTTGGACCAGAAACATGATGCCCCCCGCCGCCTAAGCTGGTGTAGACCGGATCTGGGACGGTGCCACCTTGAGAAACCAAAGCGTTCGAGCGGCATGTGTATGTCCCCGAAATGATGATCAATCCTGCATTGCACCCCTGAATAGCAGTCGCAGAACTAACTGTTGCAGCCCGGCTGTTGTCGGCAATTGGTTGGTATCGAATTTCATCGTCGTTTTGGTACTGAGCCTGAGCAACTCCGGAAATGCCGAGAAAAAGAAGAACTGCTGCAGCGATTTTGTTTACTTTGAATGAAATCATGATTTACACCTTAATTCGTTAAATTTGACTTTGTACAATTGAAAAACAAATGTACAATTTCGTACAATGTTGTACATTTCACATTGGGGAGTTTTTACATTTGTACAATTGGGTTTTCACATTGAGCAATCGGTTTGTACGTTTGGTGCTAACTGTTTGAGAGTGCCCTCCTGATAGCAATATCGGCGTGAATTGCGGAGCCTCGTGGGGCTGATCTTGCGTGGTGAATTGCCCGCTCTCGAATTGCTTCAACCTCCGCTTGGGACTTAATGCCTGGCAATTTGACAGGGACAGATCCAAGCTGCAAAGTCCAATGTCTGAAGATCACGCCACGCTCCACTGCAGCGGCAGCCGTTAATTGATCAAAAGTTTTCTGCACTTGCATCTGATGCGCTTTGACGAGTTGCTCTTGCAGCTGATAAAAGTCCAGTGCATCCACATCAAATTCGCGTCGATCATCAAAGGCCTCAACACCGAGGGACCAAACCCGCTCTCTCACATCTTGGTCATGGAGTGGGTGCCCGGCAGGAAGCGATTGCAGCATCGTTAAAAAAAGAGCTCGCTGACCGCGACTTTCGCGCAACTCGGATTCAGCTTGTCGCCGCGCCGCACGTGCCTGGTTGAGACGTCGCACATCATTTACGAGGCCATCGAATTGGTTGTTCATGTGGCAACCCTCAACTGCTCTTTGAAATGCACCAAGGCAGCCAAATAGCCCATCACGTAAGGCGTCTTAGCCTCCTTAAGACGCTCTCGCAGCTCTGGGACGGCCAAGGTGAACGGGTCCGCCCCGTCTAGAAGCTCCCCCAGTGGGCTCGATTGAGTGGCAAGCCGAGCAGCCTCCTTCAACGAAAACGGGCCTTCGTCACCGGCACCCTGGGCATCTACCGAGACGCAATATGAGTAGCCACCGTCGGGCTGCATGTCGAGCGTGTAATCCACTCCGTCACGCGAACCCAAATACGTCTTGTAACCGTCCAACTCAGCGCCGATGAATTCCACGCCGTTCATCGTGAAGGAATCGCAATTTGTCGTCATAAAAACTCCCCTTTAAACAGGCTCGATGCCATGGGCTTTGAACATGCATTGAAAACGGCGATTCCCGTCCTCAAAGTATTCGTGGACCTCTTGCTTTGGAGCGATGGAGTCCAATGCAATGACCGACATGCAATCGGCGTGGATTTTCAGATCGAGGGCGCGCAGCTGGGTTAGCTGGAACGGGTATGCGCGGGAGTTGTAGAGCCCGGCCAGGAGGCGTGCCACAGCGCGAGCCTGTCCGGTATCAGAGGACTCGCACAAAGAAAAGAGTCGGCGCAGTGCCGGGACCCCGTCCGAAGTTGCCTTTTCAACAGCCTCTTCGTATACCCGCATCTGCTTGAAGAAGGCATCATCCAAGTTTTCGATTACCTCGTTTTCCGTGGAGATCACTCGTTGCTTGGCTCGTGTCGTCATTTCGTGCTCGCTTTCTGCCCGATGGGCGTTTTGGTTTCCGGCTGCTAAAAATCCTGCCCGGTTTGGAGCGGTGCCGTCTGGTTGGGACTGCTCCAAATCGATCTATTCCTTGCTGAATTCCTGCCCAGTTTTTTCGCGTTTGCCGTTGTGAATAAAGTCATTTTTTTGCGTGGTGTTGCAAAGCGCAGTGGGGACCGCAGGGACGACACGCAGCGATGTGCTCGTGGAATAAATAGGGCTGGGGACCGCAGGGACGACAGCCCGGCTTTATGCCGCGAAAGGCACTTGCCACGCCACGCAAAAAAATTACATTCACGCAAGGCAAGAAAGCGAAAAAACTGGGCAGGCCAATTTGAAAAAGAATCGATTTGGTGACAGTGGCGCGCGCCGAGCGCTCCTTGCCTGGTACGCGAAGCGACCCAGGCACTGACCACGAGCGCAGCGAGCACAGCGCCAGGGGCGCGGTATTGGCATGGCGCCATGCGCCTTGCCGGCTTCCGGGGGCGGCAAGCTTGCGCGCCGGGGGTAGGCTGCGCTGGCCAAGAGCCGAGAGGAGCGAACTCTTGGCCAGCGCAGGCTTCCCCCTGGAGGGCTGTTCGGGCAAGGTTGAAAAGAACAAAGCGCAGCGACTGCTTTTCACGATCGTTACCCGAATGGGCCGTGACCTAGGCACGGTCGCCGACAGGCGATAGAGCGCGGTCGCCGTAGGCGATGCCCCAAGTGCATTTGGAATTGGATACCTCAGCTCCACAGCTTCACCCCCACGCAAGAGACCAGGCCAACCCACCCCACCAAACCAAAAAAAATGGTTTTCAGATTGACCTTCCGCCATTCCGCGTTACCCACCCTTTCCAACCGCAGATGGGTTTTTAGGGACTCCAGTTCGAGCGGCCCTGCATGCAGCGATTGAAGAAATTTCGGGTGCTCGGCACAAATAAACTTTGCGGCATCCTCAGCAGACAAATTGAGTTTCAGAAGCTTAGAAACGACGTCATCTGCCCAGTCAATCGAAGCCCCTAGCCAAGCGGATTTCGGCTGGTCTTCGTACCCAACGGGCGCATCCTGGATGTCATAGAGATCGGAAAGATGAACCCACAAAGCACTTTCAGGTCGCTCCGACTTCATAAAAGAAGATGAATCCAAACGCGCTAAAAGATAGAGCTGAAGGGCGAAAAATCGAGCGTCATGGCCAAAGTCTGTAACTCCAGCCTCTCCCAAAATGCGATGTGTGATTTCGTGTGCATATACAGCCACGAATTGAGTTTTTGACTTGAGGTGGAGCGTGTTGCGCAGCACCACGCGCCGGTCTACCTCACCATCACAACAGTACCCGGCCCACTTGGTGGGCCGCAGTTCCACCGGCGGCGGATTAGTGATTCCTGCTGCTAACGCTGCGGGCTCCAGCAACGCCCGAACCCAGCCAGCCGTGATAGCGGATGCCGGAGTGGTTTGGTGGACAGATATGGACATCAAACAACTCCGCCGCAGGCGTGGCGCACCCGCCTGAGGGCATGAAACTGGGCTTCAGTTAGGGGCATCCCTCGCCAGGTCTTCACGCTGTCCTCAACGACCTCAGCGGGCTTGCTCACTGTCACCGACTCGTTAGGCCTTTTGTACTGGGCGAGCAACGCCTCAAGCTGCTGCCGTTCTTCTTGCCCCAACTTGGGGTTTTGAAGACGCTCGGCAATCTCCGACATCTGCTCAACATCGGACTTGATTAATGACTCCATGCGCGCGCGCATGGAAGCTTTTGGATCCGACTCGGGAAGTAAAAATGACAGCGCATCGGTCATTTTTCGACTCCCAATTCGGCTTGAGCTGGCCGGTGCGGCTCGAATTTGGAGCAAAAGGAAAAGGGCGTCCAAAGAGAAATGCCGCTCGCTTGGTCCTCGTCATCAGCAGGCTCGGATTTCAGTGGAATGTACTTGGCGCACCCCCGCTGAACGAGGGAAAAAGTAAGAAGGGATTCATCAGGACCTTGCTCCACAAACCAGTTGGCTGCGGTGCAAGCGAGACAGTGGTTTGTAGTCGCTCCACGCGCCTTTTCAGCGACCGAATTCATCAGACCAGACAGATCCTCGGGGCGGTAGCCCGGCCGCATTGAGATAGAGATGGTGGCCGCGTCGATGAGCTCTTGGACCGTGTCGCAAAAGGCCGTTTTTTCAGTAAATACTTCTGGCATGGTTGCTTTCAAATTTGCGGGTTGGTGAGTGGACAAAGCGGATTAGCCGCCGCGCTGGCGCGGCGGTTGAATTTGTGGAGGCGCTGGGCGCATGCTTGGGCCTGGCATGGGGGCGCGCAGACTTGGTGGAGAGATGCCACTAGCTGCGGCTGCGTTGAACTGCTGCCGAATCTTGGGAAGACTGAGGCTTCTGTCCAAGGTGCTTCCAGCCAAGAATTCCGCACTACCTTCGGAGCGAAAAAGCACGCCAGTGGGCTGGCCAGTGGAACTGGTGGCCAGCTTGCAGTCGATCCCAGCGGTTTTCAGGTTCTGCTGGAAGTCTTCGAAGTTCCTGGATTTGGAAAGGACTCGGTGAATGATGTTTGGATCCACCCACGTCCTCTTCGTGCCTCGCCGGTCGGCTCTTCGATGTGCGCTCACGGCGCGATCTGTGGGGGCTTGGATCAGTTTTGGTGCACTATCTGCGACCTCTATGCCAAGTGCACGCGCAGCCTCACGCGCTGCTGCACGGCCTCTCCAGAAGTCGTTTGAGTCGGACACCAAGGATCCATTGGGGCGGGCGCGGCTGTAGACCAAGTGCACATGGTCGTTCTTGCCGGGGTGGCGCGTGATGGTGTAGTTGCACCCCTCCGCGCCGATGTTCTTGAGCCATTCCTTCCCAGCTTGGTGCCACTGCTGGATGGTCAATGCATGACCCTCCGGCCTGCTCAAACTGATGTGAACAATTAGATTTTCCGGTGCCACCATTGGGTGGCGCAGGTAATCAATTCTGAATTCTTCCAGCCGCTGCTGGGGCGTCTGCCCCAGCATGTTGGTGCCCACAAACTCACAGGACTTGTCCGCCAAACTGTAGGCATCACCGCGCACCGCGCCTTCGTGTTTTTTGAACAAAAGGGAAACGGTTTTGCCTACCCGGTTCCAACTGCCTGCATTTGGACTTGCACCGCGCGAGCGGCGGCTGGTGCGCTTCAGCGTTCGAGAAAGTTTGGCAGCCGCCGACTTGCTTTGGCTGGCGGCCTTGGAGCGCAGTCTTTTGGATGTGCGCTCGTGCGCCTGCGCGGCGCGATCTGCGGCGGCGGTCGGGCTGGTCACTTGACCTGCTCCAAGGCAATGCGCAAGTCAGTGAGTGCGGTGTGCCAGGTTTGATTTGTGGCGGTCTGGCCCTCGTTGAGCGACTCACAAAGAACGTTAATTTGATCGCTTGCTTGCAGCAAGCCGGTGTCCAAAATTCTCTGGGCTTCGGCCTCTCCAAGCTCTCCAGCCTTGACCGACATCCCAAGGTTTCGCATGGTTGATTGCATCTCAAGCAATAGCGGCCCAACCCTGCTCAATGGCTCGCCTGCGGCCGCGCTGTGACCTGCGAGCTGCGTAAAATTTGAAACACTGCCATGGCACACAAACAGCAATTTCTTGCATGGGTCTGGAAGATCAATTGGAGCTGGTGGCCGGGGTGCTACGGGCGAACCAGCCAGGCCACTGGTCCGCAAATAAACAGCGACCGGCAAACCCGCTGAGAAGGCGCGCTGGCGGAGCTGCAGGCGCTCGGCAAGGCTCACCCTAACGGTCAGTTTGATCTCGCGGTCGGCATCAGTCACAAACAGCATCCTTTACAAAAACATTCCATCAACGAACCGTCGCGGCCGAAGGCTGCGCGGGGGTCCAGGGCGAAGCCATGGCAGGTGGTCCGTAGCCGTCGCAGACGGCGGAGGACATAGCCTGCTGCCCCTTCTCTGGGATCGATTGTTCTCAGATGCGTCTGTTTGAACTACACACAAACTTCGCCTTTGTCTCGCGCATTTGCAGAAGTGAAGACGAATCGTCTGCAAGTAGATGGATACTTTTGGAACGCGAACTTTGCGTGAAATAGCAAGTAAAAAGGATGGGGTCGATGAAGAAAGTGTTCGATGAAATGCAGTTGAATGGACTGAGAAATGCGCTTCTTGATGCACCAGTTCCTGCGCGAAAATTGACGCAGAAAGAAGCGGTTGTTGAACTGCTTCCAACGCTTAAGGAGTTGCAGGGCAGGGGGCATACCATCAACTCATTAGTCGATCTAATGGCTTTGAATGGCGTGACGATCAACGCAAGAGTTTTGACATCTTTAATGCGTGGAGCGCCTGGAAAGAGCAGCGTCGCCAAGCAGCGGCGAGTCACCACGAGCGTGCCGAGGATCTCCGATTAAGTGTGATTTTTTGAAGACTGGACTAGTAGCTTTTTTGCAGTTTTGGTGCTGATCTTTAGCAAATCAGCCACTTGCTTCAACTGCATTCCTGAGTCAATCAAAAGCTGAACTCTTGCGGGGTCATGTGAAGCTCTCTGATTCACAATGTTTGTCCCATGTTTTGCTACGGCTTGACGATCTAGCAGCCAAGGGATTTGTTGAAAGATGTTGGCGTTTGCAACCGGATCTAAGTCCAACCGTATGCGGATCTGTTCTTGTGAGAGTCGGTACGAGGTTTCACCAAGTTGATTGCGAATCCATAGGTTTTTGACCGAAGATTTCAGCAATTCGACATCGGCTTCCATGCGCTTTCCGAGTTCTTCTACCTGATCAAAAAAGTTTCTCTCACTTCCGACCAAGTCCGCCATCATCCGATAGTTCATGACGACGAATGTCAAAGACTCCATACGTCCTCGCATGCCGTCTCCCGGTCCGAAGGTTTCGATAATGTTTGGTAGCTCTTGAGCTACCAGATTTGCCCAAGTTCGACCGTTTCCGTTCCACTTTTTTGGTCTTGAGGAGTTCTGCTTCTTCTCTTTGTCAATTTGATATTTTTCAGTCAAAAGCTTGACAGCATTTCTGTCGGATTGGGACATTCGGTCTTGGATCAAGATTGAAGCCGCCAAGTCATCAAAGTTGCAGGTTTCGCCGTCGTAGATCACCCTCACGGGATCTTGATTCTTTCCATTGACCGAACCAACCACACGCAAGACACGGGCAGCATCGGTTGCCTTGGGGTCAGCGCAAAGGCGTTTAAAAAAATCGCTAACCAATCTGTGCTGAACAAGCTTCCACCTTGGAAGTGCGAAGGCTGGGACGAAAGAGTTGAACACCCATTTGACATAAAGTCCCCGACCGCTTCGGATGATCTGGGTCGGATAGAAGCTACTGTCGTTGCGGCCAAAATTGCATGCGTCAAGCACCTGAGATACCAACTCTTTGTCGGTCGATAGTCTGTATTCAAGGTCGTTGTAGATGTCCAAATCAACCCATGCGCTGGTCAGTTGACTAGAGTTGGCTACTTTACGTTCAGGCTTCTTGAACGAGCACTGGGATAGGTAGTGATCCACTCTGCCGGCGCATTGGTTCAGCACCTTTGTCAGGTGTACCAGTCTGAACATCCTCTGCGTCAGTATTTTGCGCGAATCAGTGGCGGTCTCGGCAAGATAGGGCTCGTTGAAATCCTCAATATCGGCTGAGTGGTTGTTGTCATTGAGTGAACGCATAAACCTGGCCGTCGCGTGATCATCGGCAGGGAACAGCAGGCATGCCCATGCCCATTTTTGCCTGTCTTGATGGAAGAGCAGGGTGTCTGGTAGATCCTGGTTGAACCGCGCGAGCGTCTCTGATTGCGCACGGGCAGCTTTGTCCAAACATGTTTCCATGTGCTTCCTTTTGGAAGCCCATTGCCCAATGACTTAGACCGCGCTAAACTTCGATCAGGTCCCCACCTAATTGATGCAAGCGAGAGCCCGACGCCACAAAGCGCCGGGCTTTTTATTTTGTTTTTCTCAACGCTGCCAGAGTGTCCAGCCGCCCTTTGGCTACTGAAATACTGGCCCGAGTCACAAATGTCATTCTGAGATCCATGCACTCACGTGGCCTAGGATGATCTTCAAGACCCAAACGATTCCGATATTCCTTTTTTCGTAACCTTGATGCCGGGACACCCAAAATCGCAAATGTCTCTTGCAAGGTGACCCATGATCGATTTGTAGGGTGTTCTATCGTTGGCATACGAATTCCAATCGACGAATGAATCCATTACTGACCGAACATCCGGGCGGCACACAGGCAGGACACCAAATATAGTGAAACGCGTTCCGCTGAGTTCCGACAAGGTGCCCACTCTGTTCCAACAGTGTTCCAAGTTCGATCATGTGGGTGTCCCCAACTTCTCCATTTGTTGAGCCTTGGTTGGCCTTCCCAATTTCTTCTGCACAGTTGTATCTGCAGAGTCGGAGTGTTTAGTGACGCAACCAGTGAGACCGCTCTGCCAACGTCGAATTTCACCCAGACGCCAGGTCAAGTGCCTGACTTTTTCATTGGGCTCCGGCATGTTGAGGCGAATGCGTTGAACCTTGTTGCGCAGAGAGTTGACTGCGAAGCCGGTGGTCGCGGCAACCTCGTTTACATCAACAAAAGCATGATCGGAGAGCCTGTCCACTCGCGCGGCAAGCTCGTAGTTTCGACTTGACGGCGGTGGATTTGATCGGAGTGTAGATTTCATGTAGTCTGATTCCAATTCAGTTGCGTTGAACTGATATGGATGCTCTCAAACATGAATAAGTTAGTCATCACACAGATTCAGCATTTGTCGTCACCTGCTTGCAACGCACACTTTGAAGACGAGCCACTGATTGACGGTATAGCGGACTCACATCAAATTGCTGGTAAGAAGTTGGTCAAAAGCGTGCCGCTTCGTTTGGCATGCGTTGTGTTGCGTCTTTGCCGTATGGCTGGCATGACCCAGGCTCAGTTTGGTAGCGTGGTGAACAGAGCAAACGAGCAGATGGGTAAGGTGGATGGCGGTCGCGCTTGGCAACGTTATTTCCCAAAGAGGCAGCCTGGTCAGACTTGGGTTGAGGCATGTGCCAACCCAAAAAAGAAGCAATTCAGTACAGCTAAGTTTCGCGCGTTCGTGATCGAAGCTAAGAAAAGGGGCTGGTTGGATCAAAGGGAAAAGCCAGCGCTGCCGCATCCAATTGAGACGGGGTGGGGCAAGACAAGTGCCGATGCTGTTCGTCAGTGGACAACCTACGAATTGCCCTTGACCAGCTCGATAATCCTAGAGCGCCTCGATGCGATAGACGCGTGTGTCAACTTGCTTCAGAGTGGTAAGACGGTCACTTTGGAGGCGGTCCGCCAAGAGAGCATTGTTGGAATTTCCCTCGAAAAGGCGAATCGCCGCGACACTGCAGGACATGGTCAGCGCGCCAGGCGCGCCCGCGAAAAACTTGTAAGTGTTGGCAAGGATGTCAACATGCATTGGGTCCTCGCACCGGACTAACTTGTCGCAAATTTGTCGCAAACGTCACTATCAATTCAATGCAAGTGATGTAAGTTGAGTTGACGTAAGTTGTTGATTTTTATATACTTATTGGAATCAAGTGATTGCGTCAGAAGGCTTTTTTTGGATTCACACTGCAGGGGTCGCAAGTTCGAAACTTGCATCGCCCACCAGATAAAAAGCCTTCCAAGTTCGCTTGGAAGGCTTTTTTGTTTATCAGGACGGTGTGCGCAGGCGTTCGGGCTAGGCCCCAGTGTTCACCAGGTCGTGCAGTCGCACGATGTCCTCGGCGCTCAGTTGCTGAAACGCCAATCCCACAATCCAATGGTCGACGCCCGTGGGGCGGCTGTGATGGCATATCTTGGCTCGCAGCTCCAGCTGGATGAGTGTGGACCCCACTTTAGCCACCAGTTTCCAGGCGATGGTGTCGCCTACACTGCCCAAAGCCTCCGCGCTCAGAACCATGGCGCCGTACGGGCTCAAATCCGCCAGGGTGACAGGGCGGAATGCACCCTCCGATGGGCTGCGCACCTCCGCAGGCCAAGCAACTTTGGTTCGCATGGACTGGCGTACCCGTTTGGCATCGACTTGCGCAGGGTAGGCCAGCAACGCGTAGGCAAAGGGCGCCTCAAAAGTCTGCA
>JAIXVK010000440.1 GCA_027483085.1 Comamonadaceae bacterium
CAAGGTGTGCAGTGGTGCGAAGCCACCCTCGGCATCACCCCGGAAGCCGGCGGCGAACACCCCCAGTTTGGCACCCACAACAAACTCTTCAAGATCGCCACGCCGGCCCACCCTCTGGCGTATTTCGAGATCATTGCCATCAACCCCGGCGCCAAAGGCCCGGCCAACCCCAACGCCAAACGCTGGTTTGACCTGGACAACCCCGAGCTGCGTGCAGCAGTTGCCAAGGAGCCGCGCCTGGTGCACTTTGTGGCCGGCACCGACGAGATGCTGCCCGCCCGCATCGCCCTCAAGGGCCTGGGCATCGACCGCGGCCCGGCTATGCCGGCCAGCCGCCACTCGCGCAAAGGCGTGCTGCACTGGCAAATTACCGTGCGGGAAGACGGCTACCGCCTGTTTGAAGGCTGCCTGCCCACGCTCATCCAATGGGGCAAACCAGACGATGCCGAGCCCCTGCGCCTGCATCCGCGCAACAGCCTGCCGCGCAGCCGCGTCAGTCTGGACAGCATCGCGGTGAGCCACCCGAGTGCGGCCAAACTGCAAGCAGCTTACGCGGCCATCGGTCTGGAAGGCGTGGCCATCGTGGAGGGCCCGGCCAACCTGAGCGCCACCCTCAAGACGCCCAAGGGCCTGGTCACGCTGCAAAGCATGGGCATTTGACCTGTAGGCATCGACGAAGATTTGCTCTTCTTTTGATAGCTGCTCGCGCATATTCCACGGGCGCTAGCAGCCATTTTGACCATGAACCGCAAGCGCACATCGCCTCTGCCTGCCGTCCCAAGCGACTCTGAGCCCGACGCTGATGGCACCGTCATCGGCCAGTTCCGCCCCCGCATCACGCTGATGACGCTGGGCCGGGGCGAGGGGCTGCTGGGCCTCAAGCCCCAAGGCAAGTTGGGGCCCCGTGGCGACAGCGTGACGCTGGCTCAGTTCGACTGGACCTACCGCACCCCGGCTGGCGACCGCTGGGAGATACCCGCCCCCACCTCCATCCTCAACAGCCGCCCGGCGGAGTTTGAAGACCTGTTCGACACCGGCGGCCCGCTGGTGCGCCTGCAGCGCAACCTAGTGGCCGAGGCCGACGCCATGGACGCGGTGTGGGACATGGGCTTTGTGCCGCTGGCGGACGCCACCTTCCAGTGGCGCAGCCAAAAGCAGCGCCCGCATCTGGGCAGCGTGTGGACGCTGCCGCAGGAAGACCACTTTGGTGACTTCTGGGCCGACCAGGTGCCCCAACTACAGGCCCAAGGCTGGACGGTGGTGGTGCAACCCGGCTTTGCGCACGAGAGCGTGGCTGTGGAGCGCTGGAAGCTCATCCTCAGCCCCGACACCGGCGAGGTGCTGGGCAAAGAGCTGGACAGCCCCTTGGTGAAACCTGCCCGCGGCGTCGAAAAGCTGGCCCTGCCGGGGCGCGAAGGCGAATGGCTGCTGAGCCTGGGTATCGAGATTGATGGCGAAACGCTGGACCTCGCCCCCATGCTGGCCAACCTCATCAAGCGCGACCCGCGCTGGTTGATCCGCAATTACCTCGACACCTTGGACGACCTGGCCACTGTGTCGCTGCGCGCGCCGGGTGGCAAGCGCATTGACGCCGAAGCCGGCCCGCTCAAAGCTATCGTGGGCGCCATGGTGGACTTGCTCACCGATCCACAACGCATGGCGCCCAAGGGCCCCATCCAGCTCGGCGCGTGGGAAGCCCGCCGCATCAACACCCTGCGCGCCAGCTTGCTGGACGCATCGCGCGTGGGCGCCCACCAAGGCTGGCAACTGGAAGGCGATGTGGGCCTGGCCGCGCTGGCTAAGCGCCTACACACCATAGGCCAGCCCCAACCGGTAGAGGCGCCTGCCGGCCTGCAAGTGCAGCTGCGCCCCTACCAGCTGGAAGGATTGGCCTGGCTGCAATACCTGCGCGCACAACACCTGGGCGGCATATTGGCCGACGACATGGGCTTGGGCAAAACCGCCCAAGCGCTGGCCCATGTGCTGCTGGAGAAGCAGGCCGGTCGGCTGGACCGCCCGGTGCTGGTGGTGCTGCCCACCTCGCTGCTGTTCAACTGGCAGGCCGAGGCGCGCCGCATGGCGCCGGGTTTGCGGGTGCTGAACCTGCACGGCCCGGACCGCGCCGCGCTGTTTGAGGCCATGCCCGCTCACGACCTGGTGCTCACCACCTACCCGCTGCTGTGGCGCGACATCGATGCGCTGGCCGCGCAGCCTTTTCATCTGGTCATTCTGGATGAGGCACAAATGGTCAAAAACGCGGCCAGCCGCAGCGCCCGCGCCCTGCGCCAACTGCAAAGCCGCCACCGCCTGTGCCTGACCGGCACGCCGCTGGAAAACCACCTGGGCGAACTCTGGGCGCAGTTCGACTGGCTGATGCCCGGCTTTCTGGGCGACCAGCGCAGCTTTGCCGCCCGCTGGCGCAAACCGATTGAAGAGAACGGCGAAACGGTGCGCGCCGCCCTGCTCGCCCAGCGCGTGCGCCCCTTTATCCTGCGCCGCCGCAAGCAAGACGTGGCCACCGAGCTGCCGCCGCGCACCGAAGTCATCCAGCGCGTGCAACTGCAGGG
>JAIXVK010000435.1 GCA_027483085.1 Comamonadaceae bacterium
TCCCGTTTGTGATGAGCTTCGCATTGAGCTTCACGCAATACGACTTCATCAGCCCGCCCCAGTACATCGGCCTGGAGAACTACCAAGAGCTGTTCCAGAAAGACCCGCTATTCCAAAAATCGCTGGGGGTCACTTTGCTGTTTGCCGCAGTGGCTGTCCCGATGCGGGTCGGGTTTGCGCTGTTCATGGCCCATGTGCTGAACTTCAAGCTGCGCGGCATCAACTTCTTCCGGTCCGCGTATTACCTGCCGTCCATCCTGGGCGGGTCGATCGCCGCCGCCATCATGTGGCGATTCATCTTCTCCCAAAACGGATTGGTGAACATCGTGATGATGAAGATGGGCCTACAGCCCATCGCTTGGCTAGCCGACGAGCACTACTCACTCTGGACCGTGGTGCTTTTGTTTACCTGGCAATTCGGTTCTGCCATGGTCATCTTTCTGGCAGCACTCCAGAACGTGCCCACCTCGTTGTACGAAGCCGCTGAAATCGACGGCGCCAGCAAGACACAGCAGTTTTTCAAGATCACGGTACCGCTGATCACCCCGGTGATCTTCTTCAACCTGATCATGCAAATGGTGCACGCCTTCCAGGAGTTCAACGGCCCCTACATGATCACCGAGGGCGGCCCCTTGCACTCCACCTATGTGCTGTCGCTGTACATCTACGACCAGAGCTTCAAGTACTTCAACCTGGGCTACGGCAGTGCGCTGTCGTGGGTGCTCTTTGCGATCGTGGCCGGTCTCAGTGCGATCTCTTTCTTCACATCTAAGTACTGGGTCTTCTACTCCGGTGAAAAGGAGCGCAAATAATGCAAGCCGAACTGACTCTGGCAGAGCGTGCCAGCTCAGACGCCTACGCCAACGAGCTCCAGCGCAAAGAAAAAATCAGTGCCGCCGTGCGCTATGGTGTGCTGCTGGTCATGGGCCTGGTCATGCTGTACCCCATGATCTGGCTGGTGGGTGCGTCCTTCAAAACCAATGCCGAAGTGTTTACCGAAATCGGCTTCTGGCCCAGCCGGTTTGACCTTTCGGCCTATGCCAAGGGATGGAAGACCAGCACTGAATACACCTTTGCGACGTACTTCCTGAACTCATTCCTGATCATCATTCCTAAGGTGATCGTGACGGTGATTTCATGTGTCCTGGTGGCGTATGCGTTCGCGCGTTTCGAGTTCTGGGGCAAGAAATTTCTGTTCAGCGTGATGGTGGGCACCATGATGCTGCCGCTGATCATTCTGCGTTTGCCCCAGTACCTGATGTTCAAGGAATTCGGCTGGATCGATACCTATCTGCCGCTCATTGTTCCATCGGCATTCGCGACCGATACCTTCTTTGTTTTCATGCTCGTCCAGTTCCTGCGGGGGATTCCGCGTGACATGGAAGAGGCCGCCCAGATCGACGGTTGCAACGCGCTCCAGCTTCTGTGGCACATCCTGATTCCCATACTGAAACCGGCACTTATATCAGTCGTGGTGTTTCAGTTCATCTGGAGCATGAACGACTTCATGGGGCCGTTGATTTATCTCTCCAGCGTGGAGAACTACCCCGTGTCCTTGGCGCTGAAGATGAGCATCGGTGCCACGGAAGAGGTCGAATGGGCCAGCGTCATTGCCATCTCGGTGGTGGCCCTGATTCCATCACTGGTGGTGTTCTTCCTGGCACAACGGCATTTCATTGAAGGTGCCGCCAGCAGCGGTATCAAAGGTTAAAGAGGAGCCTCTTGTGGCGCAATTGCAATTAAAAAAAATCGAGAAGACATACCCCAACGGGTTCAAAGCAGTGCACGGCGTGGATCTGCAAATCCGCGACGGAGAGTTCATGGTGTTTGTGGGGCCCTCGGGCTGCGCCAAAAGCACCATCCTGCGGATGATTGCGGGGCTGGAGAGCATCAGTGGCGGTGAGCTGTTGATCGGCAACCAGGTGGTGAACAGCTTGCCGCCCAAGCAACGCGGCATTGCCATGGTGTTCCAGAACTACGCCCTGTATCCGCACATGAAGGTCTATGACAACCTGGCCTTCGGTTTGAAGCTCGCAGGTACGCCCAAGGCCGAGATCGATGCGCGGGTGCGCGAGGCCGCCAAGCTGCTGGAGATGGACCATCTCCTGGATCGCTTTCCCAAGCAATTGTCCGGTGGACAGGCCCAGCGGGTGGCGGTGGGCCGCGCCATCGTCAAGCGCCCGGAGGTGTTTTTGTTCGACGAGCCGCTGTCCAACCTCGACGCCAAATTGCGCGCGTCGATGCGGGTCCGCCTGACCGAACTGCATCGCACCTTGCGGGAGCAAGGGCGTCCGTCTACAGTGGTCTATGTCACCCATGACCAAGTGGAAGCCATGACCATGGGCGAACGCATCTGTGTGCTCAAGGATGGCGAAATCCAGCAAGTCGATACGCCCACCGCACTCTACGACCGGCCCGCCAATGTATTTGTTGCCGGGTTTATCGGTTCGCCGGAGATGAACATCATCCCCGCAGAGGTGACGAATCAGGGGGCTCAACTGTCCATCGGCGGGGTCGTGCTGCCAGCACCACAAAAGCATATGGAGCGCTTGAAGTCACAGACCCAAGTGAAATTCGGTATCCGCCCGGAACACATCACCGCGGGGGGACACAGCGAATCCGCAGTGCACATGGTGGACGGGACCTTGCGCTTCATGGAGCACATGGGCAGCGAGGTGTTTGTGCACTTCACCTTGGGTGAGATACCGCTGACGGCCCGTGTCCCCGCTGACCAACTACGCGACTTGGCGGGCAAAGCCCGCGGGGATGGCCATGCTTTTGGTATCCAGATGGATGCGTGCCATGCATTTGACATGGACACCGGGCTGAACTTGTTCTTGTGACATCAAAAAATCAATGAGGAGACAACCATGAAACGACGTTCTATTTTGTTGGCAGGTGCTGCGCTTTCTCTCGCTATGGCGGCAAGCGCCCAAGAGACTACGACCCTGCGCTTTTCCTGGTGGGGTGGTGGTGCCCGGCACGACGCCACACTGAAAGCCATCGCCGCCTTCGAGGCCAAAAACCCCGGCGTGAAAATCAAGGCCGAGTACATGGGTTTCAACGGCTACCTGGAGCGCTTGTCGACCCAATACGCCGGCGGCACCGAGCCGGACATCATGCAAATCAACTGGGCTTGGCTCTCCACCTTCTCCAAGACCGGCGACGGATTTCTGGACCTCAACAAGCACAAGGCGCTGATCGGCTTGAACCAGTTTTCCGAGGCCGACTTGCAGACCGGTGTTATCAACAAAAAGCTCAATGCCTTGCCGGTGTCGTACACCGCGCGCATCATGCTATGGAACCGTGCTGCCTACGAGCGCGCAGGCCTGAAGATGCCCGCAACCTGGGAAGATTTGTTTGCCGCCGGGCCGGTGTTCAAGCAAAAGTTTGGCGACAAGGCCTACGCGATAGATGGCGAGCTCTACGACATGATTTTGCTGTCGCAGACTTACATCATGCAAAAGCACGGCACTCCCTATGTGCATCCATCGCAGCCCAAGGTCGCCATGTCTGAGGCCGCTGCCCTCGAGTGGGTGCAAACCTACAAAAAGCTGGCGGCTAACAATGTGGCGGTGCCACTGCCGGTGCGGGCCTCTTTGGGCGGCGCTGAGAAGCCGACCGAGCAGCAGCAAGACTGGGTGAGCGGCAACTGGGCTGGCAACTACACCTGGGACAGCGTCATCGGTTTGCGCGCAAGCACCCTGAACAAAGACCAGAAGCTGGATGTGGGTGAATTCTTGACCCTGCCCAACGCGAAAAACTCCGGCATGTTCGGTCGCCCGTCCCTGATGTTTGCGGTGGGTAAAAAGACCAAGAACCCCGAGATGGCCGCCAAGTTCCTGAACTTCATGGTGACTGACCCAGAGGCGATCGCCATCCTCGGTATCACCCGCGGAGTGCCATCTGCAGACAGCCAATTCCGGGCCATTGTGCGGACCGACGCTTTGCAGGGCGCTGAGCTTAAGGCCTTCTTGCAAATCAAAAAGCAAAAAGACAGCGGCAAGATCGATATGCCTTCGCCTCTGTTTGAGAACGCCCGTTTCAACAAGTTCATCCGCGAAGTCTTCGAGACAGTGGCCTACGGCAAGACCACGGAGCAAGAAGCCGCCAAGCGCCTGGTGGAAGAGGGCAACGCCTTGTTGCAACGTATCAAATAAGAAAGTAATCCCGGACCGCTCATGAGTAAAGCAAGTACCAGACAGTTTGAATTCACCGCCAAAACAGACCCGGATACCGGGGCTCGGGTCACGCGGCTAAGCCCCTTGGATACCGCCTGCCATCGCACTTATTTCTACCAAAAGTGTTTTAGCAATGACGGGAACCGACTGGTGTTTGGTGCGCGGTCTGGGAGTGAATGGCACTATCACCTGCTGGACTTGCAAACCCGTGTGGCGACCCAATTGACCGATCAGCCGGGGGAAAACACCTTCGGTGGCTTTTTGAGCCCGGACGATCGATTCCTGTACTTTGTACGCGCCGAGCGGGAGCTGATCCGCCTGGAGCTCGCCACCTTGAAAGAGGAGTGTGTCTACACCGTCCCTTCTGATTGGGTGGGCTATGGCACTTGGGTCGCCAATAGTGCGTGCACCAAGATGGTCGGTATCGAGATACTGGGTACCGACTGGTTCCCCTTGACCGACTGGAAAAAGTTCGGCGAGATGTTTCATTCCAAGCCGCGTTGCCGCTTGATCCGTATCGACCTGGCGACCGGAGCGCGGACGGTGATTCACGAAGAAAAACTCTGGCTGGGCCACCCCCAGTACCGCCCCTTTGATGACAACACCGTTGCTTTTTGCCATGAGGGTACCCATGACCTGATCGATGCGCGCATGTGGTTTGTCAATGAAGACGGCACCAACCTGCGCTGCGGCAAGGAGCATGAGCCGGCAGAGAGCTGCACCCATGAGTTTTGGGTGCCGGACGGCTCGGCGATGGTTTTCGTGTCTTACTTCAAAGGGCGCACTGAACGTGCCATGTGCTCGTTGGATCCGGTCACCCTGCAAACCCGGGTGCTCACAACCATGCCGCCGTGCTCCCATCTGATGAGCAACGCGGATGGCAGCTTGGTAGTGGGTGACGGGTCTGGCACCCCGGTGGATGTGTCAGACAGCTCGTCCCACAAGGTCCAGAACGACCCCTATCTGTATGTGTTCGACCTCAAGGCCGGCCATACCCGCAAGCTTGCGCGGCATGACAGCTCGTGGCGCGTGTACCTCGGTAACCGACAGGTCACCCATCCCCATCCGTCGTTTACGCCGGATGAGCGGCAGGTGCTTTTCACCAGCGATGCCGAAGGTGAGCCTGCGCTCTATCTTGCGGACCTGTAAATCCGGCAACTTGTAGGGGCGGTTGGCCCGGCCAATGGTGAATCCATGCGTTTCACGCATAATGCGCGCCCATGGAAACCAAATGGCTCGAAGACTTCGTGTCTCTGGCTGAAACCCGGAGTTTCAGCCGCTCTGCGCAACTGCGCCACGTCACCCAACCCGCGTTCTCTCGTCGCATTCAGTCTCTAGAGGCTTGGGCGGGCACCGACCTGGTGGACCGCAGCAGCTACCCGACCCGGCTGACACCGGCGGGTGAAACGCTCTACGACCAGTCCCTGGAGGTGCTGCAAGCCCTGCAAAGCACCCGCGCCATGCTGCGCGGGCATACGACTGCCGCCCAAGACGTCGTGGAATTTGCGGTGCCGCACACACTGGCGTTTACGTTTTTTCCGGCGTGGGTGTCTGAGTTGCGCGAGAAGTTCGGCCCCATGAAGAGCCGGCTGATTGCACTGAATGTGCACGACGCGGTGATGCGCCTCGTGGAAGGCAGCTGCGACTTGCTGATCGCCTACCACCACCCCTCACAGCCCTACCAGTTGGATGCAGACCGCTATGAAATGGTCAGCCTGGGCGAAGAGATCGTAGCCCCGTACTCCAAGCCGGATGCCGATGGCAACCCGATGTTCTGCTTGCCCGGCAAACTGGGCCAGCCTTTGCCCTATCTGGGCTATGCACCCGGCGCCTATCTGGGCCAGATGGTGGAACTCATCTTGAAGCAGGCAGACGCTCCGATCCATTTCGACCGTGTGTATGAGACCGATATGGCAGAGGGCCTCAAAGCCATGGCTCTCGAGGGTCATGGCGTCGCCTTTTTGCCGCATAGTGCGGTCAAGAAAGACCTGCGTGCCAAAAAGCTGGTCAGTGCTTTGCCGCCGCACATGAAAGGTCTGCAAATCACCATGGAGGTGCGCGCCTACCGCGAGCGTTTGGCCTTGCGGGAGACCGGTCGCGGGCTGAGCGCAGCCCAGCGCGCCCACACGCGAGCGCCCAAAGGCTCAGCGCAGGCCTTGTGGGACTACCTGCACGCCCAAGGCAGCATGCCGGCCTGATAGTTGCTTGACCCCAGAATCGCCGCTTATCGCTGCTACAAGCTGAAAGCGGCACCCCGGCCAGGTGTGAGTCCTGCCTCTTTTTATGTCGTTGGAGTTGACATGATCTTTCGTTCTGTACGGGATGCCGCAAAGGCCATCTGTCTATTGACTTGCCTGGGCGCCACTGTCTGGGGTGGCGGGGCGCATGCCGCAGGCGTGCTCGACCGGGTGGGTGCCGGTGGCAAGCTGCTCATCGGGTACCGCGAATCCTCCATCCCGTTTTCGTATGTCGATGCCGACAAAAAACCGGTGGGCTATGCCGTCGATTTGTGCCTCAAGCTGGCAGAGGCGGTGCGCAAGAAGACCGGCGCCAAGAACATGCAGGTCGAAATGGTGCAGGTCACCTCTGCAAACCGGATCGCCATGGTGGCTGAGGGCAAAGTAGACCTCGAGTGCGGGTCCACCACCAACAATGCGGAGCGGCGCGAGAAAGTGGCCTTTACGGTTCCGCACTTCATTACCGGCGCCCGTTTGCTGGTGCGCGCCAACGCACGGATCGACCGGATTGAAGACCTCGAAGGCAAGAAACTGGTCTCCACCAAAGGAACGACGCCGCTCAAAGCCGCTGAACAAGCCAACCGTGAGCGCCTGCTGGGGGTCACGATTCTGGAGGCGCCTGACCATGCCAAGGCGGTCGAGATGGTCGAAAAAGGCGATGCTGATGCGTTCGTCATGGATGACGTGTTGCTTTACGGCTTGGCCGCCAATCGCCCCAAGCCCGATGCCCTGAAGGTGGTGGGCAAGTTTTTGACGACCGAGCCCTTGGCCATCATGCTGTCCAAGAATGATCCGGAGTTCAAAAA
>JAIXVK010000581.1 GCA_027483085.1 Comamonadaceae bacterium
CAGGGCGGGGGCCACTTCTTCGAGGTTGGTGATGTGTTTCGTCATGCCCTCGGGGTGCAGCATGGCGTCGATCATGTTCACAGGCGCGCCGGGTGGCAGGTCAGCCACCCAAGGCATGAGGGTGGTGGCTAGCCACTGGGCGCCACGATTCATGTGCAGCACGTTCCAGGCGGCGTCCATCACCATGGCGGGCATGGGGTCGTGCGCTTGCAGCAGCTGGGCCAGCGCGTCGCGCACCGGGGCAAGCACGGCGTCGGCCAGCTCGCTGCCGCGGTAGACCGGGGCAAAGCCGGCCTGCTGCAGAGCCACGTTGCGCAGGGCAAGCGGGGCTTGCAACTCGTGTAGCCAGCTCAGCAGCAGCTCGCGGCTGGGCTGGGCGCGGCCGCTTTCCACAAAGCTCACATGCCGCTGGCTCACGCCCATGCGCAGGGCCAGTTCCAGCTGGCTCAGGCGCTTGGACTTGCGCGCGGTTTGCAGGGTGGTTTGCAGGCTGTCGGGCTGGGCGTTGTGCGGGTGGATGGTGCTGGTTTCCATGCGGGCATTGAATCACAGCGCTGCGCTTTCGCAATTACCTGCGACGTAATTGCGCGCATGCAGGGCGCTGCGCAAACTTGGCCCCGTCAGCGCTGTTTGCTGGCGCCACAACTCACAAGGAAATCTCATGAACAAGGCTTTGTTGATCTTCGTACTCGTTATTTTTGGTGCCCTGACCGGCTACACGCTGCTGCACTACGGCGGGCTGTTTGCGTGGCTGGCGTTTTACACACGCGACCCGGCGAGCTGGCAGATTTATACCGACCTGGTGATCGCCATGTGTTTGCTGCTGGTGTTTATCAGGCGCGATGCGCAAGCCAACGGCCGGCCGTTTGTTCCGTGGGCGGTGTTCTGCCTGTTGGTGGGTTCGTTCGGGCCGCTGCTGTATTTCATTACCGCCAAAAAGCGCGCAGCGAGTTGAGCTATTCGGGGGTGGTGCCGGGGGGCAGTCCCGCAGGTGCGGTCGGGTGCGGGGCTTTCTGGTAGAACTCTGCTGGGCCATGGCACACAACAAAGGAGACTCCCATGTTCAGTCACGTAATCCTCGGTGTTAACGATCTTGAAGCCTCGCGCAAGTTTTACGACGCGCTCTTGGGCACCCTGGGCATCAAGCCCGGTGTGCACAACCACAACGGCGAGGCCGGGCGCTACTTTTACCGCACGGCCACGGGCCTGTTTGGCATTACCACCCCCATCAATGGCGAGCCGGCCACTGCCGGCAACGGCAGCACCATCGGCTTTGCCATGAGCAGCACCGAGCAGGCCGATGCGTTTCACGCAGCCGGTGTAGCCAACGGCGGCACCACCTGCGAAGACCCACCGGGCTGGCGCACCGCAGCCTCGGGCCAGCTGTATCTGGCCTACCTGCGCGACCCGGACGGCAACAAAATCTGCGCGCTGTTTCGCCCGCCTAAGGTGTAAGTGGAGCCGAATTCACAGATACGGGGAGAACACACCATGCAGCGACGACACCGTCTCTTGGCATTGACGGCCTGCTGCCTGTGCGCCTTGGGGAGTGGTGCCACGCGCGCGATGGAGCTGGCGACACACGGCAACACCCTCATTCTTTCCGGCCCTGTGGTGGGCACCGAACTGGTTATGGTGAAAGACGCCTTTGCTGCCAACCCGAAGATTGATTTGGTGGTGTTGCGCAATTCGCACGGCGGTGATGCGTGGACCGGCTATCGCGTTGGTGAGTTCTTGCGCGATGCAGGCGTTACCACTGCGGTGTCGGGCTATTGCATTTCGTCATGTTCACGCATGTTCCTCGGTGGAAAGTACCGGCTGTTTACCGACGACTACCCGGCGGACCGCACCCTGGTGGGCTTCCATGGGCACTACGGTGCAGATGGCAATCTGGACCGCGCTGCCGTGCAAAAAAACGGGCTCTATGCGTGGACCCTGCGCTACTCCGATGGAAAAGGGGACCCGGATCTGGTCAAGCGCTGGATATCCATCGAAAAGAACAGGGGCGCAGCGAATTTCTTTCATCCGGATGTGGGTGCAAGCTTGGGCAACAGCGTGTTTTTCTGTGACGGTTTGACCGCACAGAACCCCACTAGCTGCGAGCCCTTCGCGACCAACGCGCTGGAACGCGGGGTGATCACGGATGTTCGGCGCGTAGCCAGTCCGGACCAGGGCAAGCTGCCTGAGCGCCAACGGGCGCTGCAGTTTCCGCCCAGCGGATATGCCGCACTGGCAGACCTTGGCAAGCTACCGCTGGAGTCTGCCGCTGGCACAGAGCAATACCAACGCTATCTGCAAGCAAAACCGCCCAGGGCGTTTGCCGTGGCACCCACCCGCCAGCACTGGGGATGGGTGTCGGGTGGCACGGATGATGTGAACGCAGCAGCCCTGAAACGCTGCGAGGAACGTGCCAAACAAGCCTGCACGTTGTACAGCGTGAATGACAACGTGGTCTATCACTAAGCCAGGTTTTCTACCCGCAGCACACTGGCATAGCCCAGCACGGTGGGCCA
>JAIXVK010000310.1 GCA_027483085.1 Comamonadaceae bacterium
CCCCCGGAATTCAGGCCCGAGCTGGCGCAGTGGGCCCATGATCTGGCCTATGCCCAGGGGTTGGCCTGTGTGGGCGTGCTGGTCACCGTGCTGGCTGGGCATATGTTTTTGGAGCGCCACACGCGGGCCACGGCCGGTGCGATTGCCCTGCAAATCTTCATTGCCGCGGCGTACTTGAGTTACGGGGCTTACATCACGCTGTTGGACCTGGAATACAACGCAGGTGCCGGCCTGGCGAGTTTCCTGCTGATCTGTGTCACGTTCGGCGTGCTGGCGCTGATGCGACCTGCGATATCGGTGCCGGTTTTTGGTCTGAGCTATGTGGTGTTTGCGGTGTTGCTGGAAAACGCATTTATCAATCCCTCGCAGCTCCCGAGTTTGCGTATCGTGGCGTTCATCACCCCGGCGCTTGCGCTCATGGCTTCGATCATGAACTGGAACCAATACGCCAGAGCCGTGGTGCTGCGCCGCCAGCTCAGTAAAAGCAATGCAGCCCTGGTGGCCCAGCAGGCAGAGCTGGCTTTTCTGGCCGATCACGACGCGCTGACCGGCCTCTACAACCGCCGCGAGTTCATGCGCCTGGCGCAAATGGAGCTGCTGCGCGCTACGCGGGTGCCGTGCCACACCGCCGTCATCATGGTGGATCTGGACTTCTTTAAAAGTGTGAACGACCGCTATGGCCACCCCGGGGGCGATGCAGTGCTCAAAGCCACCGCACAGTGCCTGAGCTACTCGCTGCGCATCACCGATACATTGGCACGCATGGGCGGCGAAGAGTTCATCGTGTTGCTGCCGGACACCGGGCGCGAAGGTGCCATGCAAGTCGCCAGCAAATTGCGTGATGCGATACGCGCCATGGACGTGGATTTTGAGGGCCAGCCCATCCAGGTGACTGCCAGCTTTGGGGTCAGCACGCTGGCGCCCACGGTGCGCGGTACGGCAGATGCCATTTATGCCGCGGCCGATCGCGCGTTGTATGTGGCCAAACAAACCGGCCGTGACAAAGTGGAATACGCGGCGCCCGAGGCGTCAGAGCTCAAGCACAAAGCCTAGCGGCTGCCGCCAGAAGCCCAGAGACCGGGCTCAGCCGTGCAGGTTGTCGTTACGGGCCACGTCCAGCAAGTGGTTGACCTCGTCGGCATGGTCGCGGACGTTGCGCTCATGCCAGCGCTTGATGATCCACATAAAGCCCGCCACCACAATACCGAAGGCGCTGATGGCGCCGAAGGCAGAGAGCCCCAAGCTGGTGGAAAGCGCATACATCCCGCCCAAGCCCAAAATACAGGCCTGCTCATTGAAGTTCTGCACCGCAATCGAGCGGCCTGCGCCCATCAGGTTGTGCCCCCGGTGTTGGAGCAGCGCATTCAGCGGCACCACCAAGAAGCCGCCCAGCCCGCCCAGCAAAATCAGGAAGGGTGCTGCTACCCACACGTTGTCGATGAAATTCAGCAGGATGACCAGCAGGCCCATGCCGATACCCAGGGGCATTAGTTTGACGGCATGTTCCAGCCGCATACGCAGCGACGCGGCCACGGCACCGACCGCGGTGCCGATGGCCACCACGCCCACCAGCGCTGAGGCTTGGGTGACGCTGTAGCCCAAAGCCGCGGCTGCCCACGCCAGCACGATGTAACGCAAATTGCCGCTCACGCCCCAGAACAGGGTAGTGGTGCTCAGCGAGATCTGGCCCAGCTTGTCGTTCCAGAGCTTGGTGTTGCAAGTCCAGAAGTCAGGCAACAGGCTCATGAGGTTTTTGGGCATGGGCCGCATGCTCACGCCGGTCTCGGGAATGCGGGTGTTGAACCATGCTGCGGCCAGGTACACAAAAATCAGGATGCCGATGGCGGCTTCCGGCGCGGTATCAATGCTGGTGGTGATGAACGGGAAATCAAACGACAGCAGCGCGCTGGAGATCATCGGGCTCACCAATTGGCCACCCAGCAACACACCCAGAATGATGGAGGCAATCGTCAAGCCTTCAATCCATCCGTTGGCTTTGACGAGTTGGGAAGCCGGCAGCAGCTCGGTCAAGATGCCGTACTTGGCAGGCGAGTACGCAGCGGCACCCAGTCCCACGATGGCGTACGCCATGAGCGGATGCGTGCCGAATAGCATCAACAGGCAGCCCACCACCTTGATGGTGTTGCTGATGAACATGACCTTGCCTTTGGGCATGGCGTCTGCAAATGCGCCCACAAAGGGCGCCAGCACCACGTAAAACAAGGCAAACATGGGAACCAGTGCGGCTTGCTGCCATTCCGGTGCGCCGGAGCTTCGCAGTAACTGAACGGCACCCACAAACAAGGCGTTGTCGGCCAGCGAGCTGAAGAACTGCGCTGACATGATGGTGTAGAAGCCGCGTTTCATGGGTAGGTTCTGGGCGCATTAGCGGGGCTAATGCGCGGAATATTGTTGTGGGTCTCCAAGCGTGCGACGGTTATAGCACGGCGTGGAATGTCAAAATCATTGCGGTCCCTTGTTGTTACCCACTCTATGCCACGTCCTATCCAAGCCACCATTCATGTCCAGGCCCTGCGTCATAACCTGGAGGTGTGCCGCCGCGCGGCGCCGGATGCCCGCATCTGGGCAGTGGTCAAGGCCAACGCATACGGGCACGGCATTGAACGCGCCTTTGACGGCTTGCGCGGCGCAGACGGCATTGCACTCCTGGATCTGGACGAGGCCCAGCGGGTGCGCAACCTGGGTTGGCGCGGACCTATCCTGTTGCTCGAAGGCGTGTTTGAGCAGCGCGACCTGGAGCTGTGCTCCCGCCTTGGCCTGTGGCACACGGTGCGCTGCCAGGGACGGATCGACATGCTGGGTATCCACAATACC
>JAIXVK010000036.1 GCA_027483085.1 Comamonadaceae bacterium
GATGCCTTCCCCGTAGGACGTGTCCGCCAACAGAGAAAGCAAGTATTCCTGCGTGCGCTTTGACTCGGTGAAGATGATGGCTTTCTTTGCCGCGCCGAGACGCTCCAGCTCAGAAGACGCTCGATCCAGCGCGGTCAACAACGCTTTGCCCTTGGAGTTGTCGCGGATGTTGGTCGCTAGCGTCTTGAAATGCCGAAGCTCGGCAATCTCCTGCGCTACGGCATCGCGCTCATTGGGCGTCGGCGGCGCTGTGCTTGGGTCTTGCCCATTCCACTCGTCGGCGGTTTCGTCGAGCGACTCATAGTCATCGTCCAGCACGTCGGCAAGATCTGGAACGTCCGAGGACTCGTCGAGCTCCCCTTGCAGTCGCTTGGCCATTGTCTCCAGGGCCCCGGCAATGGCGTGGGTGGAGGAAGCAAGCAGCTTCCAGAGCACCAGGGAGATCAACTGACGCTGGCCCTCCGGTAGCGCCTTGAGGTTAGGCCGCCGCAGGTAGTCAGCAACGAGGCTGGACAGTTCCCGTTCCTCGGAGGACGGGGTGAACTCCTCAACGATGGCTCTGCGTGCGGTGTACGGTACGTACTGTTGAACTTGGCGGCGCAGCGTTCGCTTGCAGACCGGGCTCAGTCGAGTTCGCAGTGCGGCGAATGCCTGCTCTCTGGGCTGGGCGGTGAACTGGGATCGAAAGCTGTCGATGTCGCCGAAGACTCGGTCATCGATCATGCTGACCAGACCGTAGAGTTCTAGCAGCGAGTTTTGCAGTGGCGTGGCGGTCAACAGCACCTTGGAGTGGACATGGGCCAGCGCTTCTTTCAGCGTCTTGGCGATGACGTTGCTGGTCTTGTAGACATTGCGCAGACGATGCGCTTCGTCGAGGACGACCAAGTCCCAAGCGATGTCCTTGATGTCGTCTGCTTTCGACTTCGCAAATTGGTACGAGCAGATGACCGGCCCCGATGCCATCAGGAATGGGTTCTGGCGCTCCTGCTTGCGGATGGTGTTGTAGTTCTTGGCCTCAAGGATCAACCCCTGCAGGCTGAACTTGTCCTGCAACTCCTGATGCCACTGCTTGCGCAAGTTGGCGGGGACGATGATCAAGATGCGGCGACGGCGCTCGGCCCAGCGCTGCGAGATGACGAGGCCAGCCTCAATGGTCTTTCCGAGCCCGACCTCGTCCGCCAGGATGACGCCGCGCGAGAGTGGATTGCTGCAGGCGAATAGTGCAGCCTCGACCTGATGGGGGTTGAGGTCAACCTGTGAGTCGACGAGGGTGGATGCCAGCGACTCGACCGTGTCGCCTGCCGCACGCCGCGTCAAAAGCCACGCGTAGTACTGGCTTTGATGCTGCGTCAAAAGCTGCTGCGATATCAACGGCGATCCTCCCTTTGTACCTGACCAGATGTGATTCGGTTGCAGACTTGGCGCACGGTCACTCTGCCTCCGGCTTCTTCTTGTTGATGCTCTCAGCGATCCAGCTGTCCAGCTCGGAGCGGCGAAACCGCCAAGTGCCTCCAAGCTTGAACGCCGGAATCTCACCCTTTTGGGCAAGGCGATAGACCGTCCGCTTCCCAGCCTTGAGGTACGCGGCGACCTCTTCGAGCGTCAGGATTTCGCCATCTGTATCAGTCATCGGGTCGCCTTCAGCTTTGGCCTGCAATGGAATCGGGTTGCCAAGTCTGGCCAATTCTCCCACATTCATGCGTCATTGACTAGGCCAGATGCCTGGCTTGCACCCGTGGCGGTAAGGGGCAGATCCAAGGGGAAGTGGCGGACGCAGCGCCCAGCGGGGTCGGCGCGCTGGCTCGGCTGATCGACCCGTCAAGATTTGACTGTGAGAGGCGTCTGGCGGCGCGTGGCCAAATCGTCAAAACCGCGCCCTGAAGGCCAAGGCGTTACTATCTGGTTCTGATTGCGGACGCGGGTTCGGTTCCGTGTTCCACCACCACTCTCAAAATCAAGGCCGTTTGCTGACATTCAGTAAACGGCCTTTTTCTTTGGAAAATCAATGACTTACGTGGGTTTATAGCCCGTATAAGTCCGATTTAGTCCAAGAATAGCCAGCCTCAAACCGGGGAACATATCGGGGAACAAACCGGGACAACGTCTAGAATTTACCTAGTTGTTCCCCGGTCTAGGCATGTTTTGTCCCGGTCGAGCAGCCCAGAAGTGGCCTTTTGTTCCCCGGTAGGAGGTTCCCCATGTTGACCGACAAGCAATGCAAAAATGCAGTCTGCCCCCCTGACAAGCCCCGCGCCCGTTTCACTGATGGTGCAGGGCTGTATCTGGAGGTGAGTCCGGCTGGCTCTAAGCGCTGGTTCTGGAAAACCTATCAAGATGGTAAAGAGGGCCGCTTGGCTTTGGGCAGCTACCCGGCAATTAGCCTGAGTGATGCACGCCGCGCCCGTGATGCTGCAAAGCTGGTTAAGTCCGAGGGGGGTAACCCCGCAGAAGTGCGTAAAGTGGAAAAGCTCAAAGCATCCCGCCCCGATGGGGACACCTTCAAGGCTGTTGCCCTGGAGTGGTACGAAAAGCAGTCCCCGCAGTGGAGTTCAAGCCATGCAGAGCGCACCTTACGCCAATTGGAGCGCGATCTGTTCCCATGGATCGGGGCGCGACCCATAGCTGAGATTCACGCTATGGAGTTGCTTTCAGCCCTACACAAGGTGGAAGAGCGCGGGGCAATAGAGACCGCTGACCGTGTGCGCTTGGTTGCTGGCATGGTGTGGGACTACTGGTTACCCACGGCAGACGTGCGTCAGCGCAACATTACCGAGGGCTTAAAGGCACGCCTTACCCCATACCGCAAAAAGTCCTTCGCTGCGATTGTGGAGCCTTCCCGCTTTGGTGAGCTGCTGCGAGCGCTGGTGGCCTACAAGGGCGGGGTCATTGTTCGCACTGCCTTGCAGCTCGCGCCGTTGCTGTACCAGCGCCCCGGCAATTTGCGAGAAATGGAATGGGCAGAGCTAGACCTTGATGCCGCCCTGTGGGTCATACCCAGTGCAAAGATGAAGCGCACCAAGTTAGAAAAAGAGCAAGGCGACGCCCACGCCGTACCGCTTCCCACGCAAGCAGTGGAACTGCTGCGCAGCATCCAGCCCCTGACAGGGCACGGGCGGTATGTGTTCCCCGGTGAGCGCAGCCATGACCGGCCTATCTCGGATAACTCTGTGCGCAGCGCTTTGTATGCGTTGGGCTTTGGCAAGGAGCAGACCTGGCACGGCTTCAGGGCCAGCGCTCGCACGATGATGGTGGATGAGCTGAACCTTGACCCGCTGGCGATTGAGGCGAACCTTGCCCACGCCGTGAAGGATGCCAACGGGCGCAGCTACAACCGCACCCAGTACCTAGCGCAGCGCTTTGAGCAGATACAGAAATGGGCTGACTACCTGGACAAGCTGCGCAAGGGTGCTGACGTTATCCAGTTGCCGACTAAGGCAGCATGAAGCCGCAACAAGCCAGCTGGACACGCAATTTTGCAGGGGGCACAGGGGGCAAAACGGCAAACCCTGAATCCATGCGGGTTGTAGCCCGATTGGTACAGGGGGAATATAGGGAGCTAGTAGGGAGTAAACAGGGGGGAACTCTATCTAAAGCTACACAACCAGCCCCACTCAGCCCCCCGCTTTTTGCCCTTGCCCAGCCCCTAGCGCATCACTTTGGAACTCTTCGCACCTTTGCAAAATTGAGCGCGATGGGCTCCCTCTTGGAACCTGCCCCACATGCGACCTAAAGGCGAAATACACCTTGCACTGCTGAAAGCAGTGGGCGAACTTGCAACCCCTGAGCGTGGCGCGAGCCTACGGGAAATTGCTGCCCGTGCCTGTGTTGGCATTGCATCGGCTCGCCATACCATGCACTAGCTGAACCGGTCTGGCGCTGTAGTCATAGCACGCACCCGGCGCGTGGAATACCGAAATAGGCCCATCTCAGAGTACGCACTGCCAGCCCCAGCCCCGGCAAGTGATTCGGATACACCCCACTGGAGCGCTTTGGGTGCAGCCCTCACAGGTTGGCACGGTGGCGAGCTGCGAAAAGATCAACAGACCAGCCCCAACGATGCCCCCTGTGGATAACTCTCTATCTGTCAGATGCCTAATTTTTAAGCATGTTTCGCAGCTTTTCTAACTCGTTGATTTTGCTGATGATTCCCTAAAATGTGCAAAAAGTTGTCCACATTGCACACTTTATGCAACGGGCGTTATGTTAACAGAGTGTGCATTTTTCCATTTATTTTGCACACTATCGGGAAATTTGGCTACAATTTCTAGCAACAAAAGGCGAAGAGATGACCATAGAGGAATTTGATGCTGCACTGTCAACCCTAGGTTGGAAGGTCAGCGACTTTTGCAGGGCGACTGGCCTGCATCGAAACACCCCTAGCCGGTGGCGCAGTGATGGGGTGGAGATACCTGCATGGGTGCCGAAGCATCTGGGCTTGCTGCTAGAGGTCAAGCGGCTGCATGCCTCTTATTTGGAACCCGCAAAAGGCGAGGATTGATACACAGCGAAGTCCCAGCGCTTTTCTGGGAAGTTAAAGGGAGGCATCACATGAAAGATTCAATTAACCCTGCAATGGAGCGTTCTGTCTGCTGCGCTGATGGGCTGGATAAACAAGACTTTGACGACCAAATCAAGGCCATTCGGCATGCGCTGCTCATCGGCTTAGAAAGCTTTGGAGAAGTAGAGCGCATCACTTGGCATTTCGACTCGCGACAAGCCGCTGGGGCAAAGGTTTCGGCTGAGCTGCGACCCATGCACCCAACAGGCACGGCAGAGACGGTGGGCGTGTTTGCCGGTGCTCTGCGGCTTCTGGATACGCTGGGTGCAGAGTGCGCTGATTCCCAGTCGATAAACGCCTATGAACTTCATGTGACGATCAAAGCAATTCGTAAAGCGTTGCATATTGGCTTGTATAGCTTTGGCGAAGTGGAGCGTATTGCGGACTATTGCGAAGCACTGCGGCGGCTTGGAGAGTCGTTCAATGAGCATTTGGAGCCGGTGCACCCAACGGGGGCGTCTGACACAGTTTCTATGTTTGCCGATGCTCTGCGGCTGCTTGATGCGTTTGAGCCTGAGTGCATAGCTGCGTGATGTCTATACGTTTGCACTCACATGCTCATTTGTAGTGCGGTGCATAGCCAGTCCTGGTAGTGTTTAGATGTTTGATTTATCAACGCTGCCCCCTGACCCCTGGGCATGGCCGGAGCTGACAAATGCACAGATTTCAGAGTTGGCAGAGATTGGTACCCATTCTGAGTCGCCCTTTTGTCAGTACTACGCCGTGCGCCAATGTCTCGACTTGAAGGCAAGAATTGAGGCGGGAGATGGTTTTTCCACTCTTGAGGCCGTGCGCCTCTGTGGCAATGCTGGCTTAAAAATGCCGCTTTGGCTGTCTCATGTTTTCAACCGCAAATACATGGCGGTGGTAAGTTTTCAAGCCCTCTCTTGGGATGCGCCGGAGAGCTTTGGCAGGCCATATCCAAAGGGTACCAATAAGGCTGCAAAGGCAAAAAAGCGGAGGCTTGCGGTTAGGGTTTATCTCGAAATAAAAATGGCCCTGAAGATGCGTCCTAACGAGGCTGTCAGTAAGGCACTATTTGAAGAGGCCGGGAGTAAGCTGGGGCTTGGGGCGACCTTGGCTGAAGAGTACTACTACAGTGAGAAGAAAAAGTGGGAGGAGCCCGGCCTAGTTAGCGCTTTGTCACCTCTTATTGTTGCGGTTGCCAATACCAATCCCGCGAATATTCCAAAAGTTGCGGGATTACGAAAAAGACCTAAATAGATTCAATCGCCTTTCATCTACATGAAAGGCCGATATGAACCAAGCAACTCCGAGTCAGTCCACCCCGCAACGCCTGTTGCGTTTGCCTGAAGTTTGTTCCCTTGTGGGGCTGGGCAAGTCTTCCATTTACGAGGGCGTCAAGGCAGGCACGTTCCCATCACCTGTAAAGCTGTCGCGCCGTGCGGTTTGCTGGCCCGCCGCATCCATTGATGCGTGGATTACAGAGCGTATTGCAGCGGGGGGTAAGTGATGGCACGAAGCCCAGCGCAAGCAAGGGGCGGCAGTCCTGGCAAGCCGCCTAGCGGGATTATTCGGGCCCGCCACGAGCTATGGCTTTACCAAGGCAAAAAGCCAAACCGTATACCGCCTGCGGATTCCCCGAATCGGCCCGCCCTGGCGCGATTGTGGTGGGCTTGTCATCAAGCGATCAAGCGCAGACCGAAGGCCAAAACCTTCACTTACTTAGGCATGCGCTTTGGCGTGATCTACGTGGGCGATAGGCTGGGCGTTATGTCACTTGCACAGCGCAATGTGATGGTGCTTTCACCTGGAAGCAAATACGCCCTTTGCACGATCTTGAATCAGCAAGAGGTGAGCTTATGACCAGCGCCACAACAAAGCCCCCAGCCGGTGCCATAGGCTTTCAAAACCTGCGCATCCTTGCAAGGCTCACTGCCAGCCCCGCAACCGGAGAGCAGTTGCAGCGCGATTGCCAGTGCTGCGACCCCATAGCAAGCATTGAGACGTTGCGCAAGCAGGGGCACCACATCACTAAGCACAGACTGCACCGGCTGGGCCTTGATGGCTCTGTAGCGCATGTGGGCTTGTATGTGCTGAAGGTAAGCCCAGCGCAGCGGGTGGCGCTCATGGAAGGCGTGGGCAATGCATAGCCAGCCGAAGCCCGAGCAGGACAGCCGGGAGTGGCAAGCCATGCGCGTTGCCAACTTTCTGGAGGTCAGCCCCAACAGCACAGCAAAAGAGGTGGATGCAGCCTGCGACGTTGGGTGCATTACTAAGGTGTTTTCGGATATGCCAAAACTGGGTTACGGGGTTAGCAAGGCATGGCGCACCGAGCGATGCGACCAAGGCAACCGCACCAGACAGGTACGCACTTACACGCTGCTGTATCGACCTGAAACCCTACCCGACCTATTTGGGGATACATGACGCAAACCATAACCCCTGAGCTGATACGGCAAGCCCTTCAGCATATACCGGCAAACCTCCCCCGCGATGAGTGGGCGCGTGTCGGTATGGCGATCAAATCAGAGTACCCAGATGAAACGGGCCGCGATCTGTTCACCGACTGGAGCGCTTCAGCCGATGGCTTTAACCAAAAAGACGCGCAAGACACTTGGCGCAACATCAAGGCAGGCGGCGGGGTGGGAATCGGCACCCTGCTTTACCTGGCAAAAGAAAACGGGTTCACCATGCCAAAGGCAGGCCAGCCCCAGAGCA
>JAIXVK010000031.1 GCA_027483085.1 Comamonadaceae bacterium
ATGTGGTGGCGCTGCGCTATTTCGCCATGCACCCGCTGCCCGGCGTGCGCATCACCCTGATTTGTACTGACGCGCACACGCCCTACTCCGGCATGTTGCCCGGCTATGTGGCGGGGCACTACAGCTATGACGATGTGCACATCGACCTGTGCCGCCTGTGCGCAGCCACCGGCGCGCGATTCATCCAGGCCGAAGTGATGGGTCTGGACCGTGAGGCGCGCACGGTGCAGCTGCGCGGCCGGCCCGACATCGATTACGACGTGGTCTCCATCAACACCGGATCCACACCCCAGATGCGCGCAGCGGGCGCCGCCGAGCATGCGGTACCCGTCAAGCCCATTACCGGTTTCAACCAGCGCTGGTTGCAATTGCTCGACAAAGTGGCGCAAGCTGAGCGGCCGCTAACGATCGCCATCGTGGGCGGTGGCGCCGGCGGTGTGGAGCTGTGCCTCGCTATGCAATACCGGCTGCGGGCTGAACCCGAAGCCGCCGGGCGCGGCAACTTGGTCCCGCAGTTCCACTTGTTTACTTCGGATGGCCTGCTGCCCACCCACAACGCGGGCGTGCAAGCTCGCTTTGCCCGGGTGCTCGCCGAGCGCGGCGTGCAGGTGCATTTGCAATCGCCCGTGGCTGAAGTACAGGCGGGCCGTTTGCGCAGTGCACAAGGCGAGTGGTTTGAGGCCGACGAGGTACTCTGGGTCACCCAGGCCGGCGGCGGCGCTTGGCTGCAAAACAGCGGCTTGGCCCTGACAGACAACCGCTGCATTCGCTTGCACGACACTTTGCAAAGCATCACCGACCCGCGCGTGTTTGCGGCGGGTGATGTGGCCGCCATGGAGAACTTTGCGCTGGAGAAAGCCGGTGTGTTTGCGGTGCGCATGGGCATGCCGCTGGCCATCAACCTGCAGCGCGCGGTCCAGGGCCTGCCCCTACAGCCCTACCGCCCGCAGCGCCATTGGCTGGCTCTGATCAGCACCGGTGACCAATTTGCCGTGGCCTCACGCGGCGCCCTCGGATTTGCGGGTGCCTGGGTCTGGCGCTGGAAAGACTGGATAGACCGCCGCTTTATGCAGCGCTTCAGCGTGCAAGGCGTGCACGGGCTCGCGGGCATGACCCCATCCATCACATCCGCCAACGCATCGATTCAGCTAAGCGCTGATGAAGCCCAGCAAGCGCAAGCCGCAGTCGCCATGCGCTGCGGCGGCTGTGGCGCCAAAGTGGGGGCCAGCGTGCTCTCGCGTGCGCTGCAAAACCTGTGGGTGCAACCCAACCCCGATGTATTGCTGGGCCTTGACAGCCCGGACGACGCTGCCGTCGTACGCGTGCCGCCCGGCAAAGCGCTGGTACACAGCGTGGATTTCTTCCGCGCGTTTGTGGACGACCCTTATGTGTTCGGACGCATTGCCGCCAACCACGCGCTGGGCGACCTGTTTGCTATGGGCGCCCAGCCCCACACTGCCACGGCGATCGCCACCGTGCCGCCGGGCGTGGACCGGCAGGTGGAAGCCACCCTGCGCCAGATGATGCAGGGCGGGGTCGAGGTGCTCAATGCGGCGGGATGCACGCTGATCGGCGGGCACAGCGGCGAAGGCGCCGAGCTGGCACTGGGCTTTGCAGTGAACGGCCTGGTGGACGTCGATAGCCATGGCCAAATGACCGGCGTGCTGCGCAAATGCGGCATGCAAGTCGGCGATGTGGTGCTGCTGACCAAGCCGATAGGCACTGGTGCCTTGTTTGCCGCGCATGGTCGTGCAGCCGCCAAAGGCCGCTGGGTACAAGCTGCGCTGCAGAGCATGGCGCAGAGCAACCAGACTGCCGCGCAGACCCTGCGCACCTTTGGCGCCACCGCCTGCACCGACTTGACGGGCTTCGGGCTGATTGGCCACACGGTAGAAATGGCCCGCCCGAGCGGCATGCAGGTGGAGCTGGATGCTGATGCCCTGCCCCTGCTGGACGGCGCGCTGGAGTGTGTGCAACAAGGCCTGCTGAGCTCCCTGCACAGCGCGAATGCGCGCCAACAGCATGTGGTGCAAAACGCTACTGAGGCCATGGCCCACCCGCTGTGGCCGCTGTTGGTGGACCCGCAAACCGCCGGTGGTCTGCTGGCCAGCGTGCCCGCAAGCCAGGCCACCGCGTGCATCGCCGCACTGCGTGCGCAAGGCTACGCCGCGGCCTGTGCCATCGGCCATGTGCGGACGCTGGCTGCTGGCGCAGCCCCGGTTCATATCCATATCCGTCCGGAGGAAGCCGATGCAAAAAGCTCCTAAAAAGATAGCAGCGAGTGCATTAAAAACCTGGTCCTCTGCCACTTTTTGCCTATACACCGCCTGTTCGAGCTTGACAGGAGCCCATGCGCAAACCCAGCCCGCCGACACAGGTGGCTTGCTGCAAAGTTGGGCGGAGTCGACGGATAGCACTCCCCCCAGCCCCGGGCGGGTCGTAGGCCTGCCCGGTGGCAAGGTTCCCCTGCTGGCACCGGACATCACCACCTTGGACGGACAAAAAGTGCTGCGTCTGCGCAGCGACAAAAGCTATGGCGCGCTAAGCCATGCGGTTCCCACCGGTAGCGAAGGCCGCTATTTGCAATGGCAGTGGCGCCTGGACCAGCCCCTGGCCCAAGCCGACTTGCGCAGCAAAAGCGGTGACGATGCCGCCCTCAAGGTGTGTGCGCTGTTTGATTTGCCGCTGGAGAAAATCCCTTTTCTCGAACGCAACTTGCTACGCCTGGCCCGCCGGGTCAGCGCAGAAGCCTTGCCCGGTGCCACCTTGTGCTACGTGTGGGACAACCAGTTACCCGCAGGCACCACCCTCAACAACGCGTACACCGCCCGGGTGCGGCTGCGTGTGCTGAATGGCAACGGCGATGCGCTCGGCCGTTGGGTCTCTCACAAGCGGGATC
>JAIXVK010000316.1 GCA_027483085.1 Comamonadaceae bacterium
CATGTATTGGCGTGCCAAGGCTACAAATTCTTGGCATTCCGACGAAATTCCGGTCTCCTCTTCGAGGATTTCAGCAACCTTCACTGCAACCGACGCCGCTAATCGGGCATCCAAAAACAGCATGCGGCAACGGCGTGCCAGTACGTCTTCCACTTTAATTGCGTATTCGTACCGGGCCGCGTATCGCACCATGGCTTCTGTCAACCCCGGAGCTATTTCGTTTTGTGCACCCTCAAGCGCCAAGACAGCTGCGTAATCCCTCCCATAAGAGTGGGCACCTTGCGGTGCCGCCATGGCGCTTTGGGCGACCTCGCCTCCCTGCGCACCCTGCAAACGCAGGTTTTCAGTTACCCCAGCGGGGCGCGAGTCAATCAGTTGGTGGTCTGCACACTTTGCCAGGACGTCTTCGGCCATGGCGCGGTACGTCGTCCATTTACCGCCCGTCACCGTCACCAAGCCACTGCGACTCACCAGAACCGTATGCTCACGACTGATTGTCTTGGTGTTTTCACCGTCATCGGCTTGCGATTTCACCAATGGACGAAGCCCAACCCAAATGCTCCGGATGTCAGAGTGGATAGGCGCTTTAGTCAAATACCGTGCGGACTCTCTTAATATGAAGTCCAACTCCTCTTTGAAGGGTTTTGGCTCTCGGTCGAGGTCAGCTCGCGGCGTATCCGTGGTGCCCAGAATCACTTTTCCTAGCCACGGCACGGCGAACAGCACGCGGCCGTCTTGCGTCTTCGGCACCATCAGAGCGGTGTCGCCCCCCAAAAACTCGCGATCCACAACGATATGTACGCCTTGGCTTGGTGCGACCATGGGTTTGGTAGGGCTCCGGCCATCGCTGGGATTCGCAGCTCCATCCTTTTCCCGGAGACCATCGACCCAAACGCCGGTAGCGTTCACCACACATTTGGCACGAATAGTGAACTGCCGACCACTCAAGGTGTCATCACATTCGAGGCCTGAGATCTTTCCGTCCACATAGGTCAAAGACTTGGCAGCGCAGTAGTTAACCAAAAGCGCCCCCTTCGACGCCGCGGTCCGCGCTATAGACAGTGCGAGACGAGCGTCGTCAAACTGGCCATCCCAATACTTCACACCTCCTTTAAGGCCGGCAGGCGCAACCCGGGGCACCAGGAGTTGGGTCTCCGCCGCGCTTAAGAACTCCGTTTTGCCCAACCCCGCCTTGCCTGCGAGAAAATCGTAGGCAGTAAGCCCCGCTCCGTAAAAGGGCGTTTCCCACCATTTATAGGAGGGCATCACAAAAGCCAAGGGCTGCGCAAGGTGCGGCGCGTTCCGTAACAGCGTCGTGCGCTCATGCAGCGCCTCTCGCACCAGCGATATATTCCCCTGCGCCAAATAGCGCACCCCGCCATGCAAAAGCTTGGTCGCCCGTGAAGAGGTCCCTTTTGCAAAGTCGTGAGATTCAATCAACACCACACGAAAACCCCTGGCTGCTGCATCCAAGGCAACACCGAGCCCCGTCGCGCCCCCGCCTACTACGGCAAGGTCGTACTCTTGGGGCTCTGCAAGACGGTTCAGCAAGTCTGCTCGCATCGTCGTGTTGCTTGATAGGGTGGCGCTCATAGGGTTCACTCAATATCCAAATTCTCAGGCATTTCTGTTGCGCCCATGCCTACGGGCAAAGGGCGGCTGAAGTCGCAAGGTCTGCGCTCATGCCGCCCTTTTCTTCAAGAAGACTTAACGCACTTTTCCATTTTTCCAGGCGTTCAGCAGCGTGTCGTAAGCGATGGTTTCACCCTTCGGCTTTTCGTTTGCCAACTTCTTCCAAGGGGCGCCCTTATCGCTCAGCCACTTGTCGGGGCTGCTCTTGGCATTCAACTTGGGTGGGCATACCGCCATACCGGAGCGCTCCAAACGAGCCATCACGCTGTCCATCTCTTCTGCGAGGTTGTCCATCGCAGCCTGGGGTGTCTTCTCCCCGGTCACAGCCACGGCGACGTTCTTCCACCACAGTTGCGCCAACTTGGGATAGTCAGGCACGTTGGTCCCGGTCGGGGTCCATGCCACGCGCGCAGGGCTGCGGTAGAACTCCACCAAACCACCCAACTTGGGCGCCATGTCGGTCATCGCCTTTGACTGGATGTCCGATTCGCGGATGGGTGTCAGGCCCACGATGGTCTTCTTTAGCGAAGTGGTCTTGGCAGTTACGAACTGCGCATAGAGCCATGCGGCGGCGACTTTGTTGGCATCGTGGTCTTTAAAGAAAGTCCAGGAACCGACGTCCTGGTAGCCGTTTTGCATGCCCTGCTTCCAATACGGACCATTGGGGCCAGGTGCCATGCGCCATTTTGGCGTTCCATCGGCATTCACGACAGGCAAGCCGGGCTTGATCATGTCCGCAGTGAAAGCGGTGTACCAAAAAATCTGCTGCGCGATCTGCCCCTGTGCAGGCACGGGACCGGCTTCGCCAAAGGTCATGCCGATCGCTTCTTTCGGCGAGTACTTTTTCATCCAGTCGATGTACTTCGTCAATGCATAGACTGCCGCCGGGGAGTTGGTCGCACCGCCGCGGGACACCGAAGCGCCCTGAGGAGTGCATCCATCCGCAGATGCGCGAATGCCCCACTCATCGACCGGCTTGCCGTTTGGAATACCGACATCCGCAGTACCCGCCATGGACAGCCACGCATCTGTGAAGCGCCAGCCCAGGGAAGGATCTTTCTTGCCGTAATCCATGTGGCCGTAGATCGGCTTGCCATCAATCGTCTTGACATCTTCACTGAAGAACGCAGCAATGTCTTCATAAGCGCTCCAGTTCAAGGGAACACCCAGCTCATAGCCGTATTTGGCCTTGAACTTGGCCTTCAATTCAGGCTTCTCAAACAAGTCCGCGCGGAACCAATACAGGTTGGCGAACTGCTGGTCTGGCAGCTGGTAAAGTTTTTTGTCAGGTCCGGTCGTGAAACTGGTGCCGATGAAATCCTTCAAATCAAGACCCGGGTTGGTCCACTCTTTGCCGCCGCCTGCCATGTAGTCGGTCAGATTCATGATCTTTCCGTAGCGGTAGTGGGTCCCGATCAAATCAGAGTCCGTAATCCAGCCGTCGTAGATCGACTTTCCGGATTGCATGGAAGTCTGCAGTTTCTCGACGACGTCACCTTCGCCGATCAGATCGTGTTTGACCTTGATACCGGTGATTTCCTCGAATGCCTTGGCGAGTGTTTTGGACTCATATTCGTGGGTTGCAATGGTTTCCGACACGACGGAAATTTCCTTCACGCCCTTGCCCTGCAGCTTCTTGGCAGCATCGATAAACCACTTCATTTCAGTGGCCTGCTGCGCTTTGCTCAAAGTAGAAGGCTGGAACTCACTGTCAATCCACTTCTTGGCGGCCGCCTCATCGGCCCAACTCTGGGACCCCATGGCGCAAGCCATCGCGACAGCCAATACGGAATATCTCAATTTCATTGTCAATCTCCTCGTTGTAGTGCAACCCTGTGAAAGAAAATGCAACGACCCCAGGGGGCGACAAGCCGCTGCTGAAATCCTTTGATCAACCCTTGCGCATGACCCAAGCGAGTAGCGCCATCGATGCCACAAAACTGAACCAGATAGAGGGTTCAGCCTCCAAACTGAGCCACTCCGTCAGCCGGCCACTCACCCCGACAAAAGCCAAATTCACATAGGCCGCACTGAGCAGTCCTACAAACAAGCGGTCACCCCGCGTCGTTTCCATCGGCAGGAAACCCTTGCGCATGGTGGTCGGGGACTTCAACTCCCAGACCGTCATCCCGACAAGCATCAGGGCAATGCACACAAAAAATACAGCCACCGGTGTGGTCCACGCCATCCATTCAAACATCGTGAACTCCCTTTAAACACGGCCCATCGCGAAACCCTTCGCGATGTAATTGCGGACAAACCAGATCACGATGGCACCAGGCACGATGGTCAACACACCTGCCGCAGCGAGCGTGGCCCAGTCCATCCCCGAGGCCGAAACGGTACGGGTCATCGTGGCAGCAATCGGCTTGGCATTTACGCTGGTCAGCGTACGTGCCAATAGCAATTCCACCCAACTGAACATGAAGCAGAAGAACGCAGCCACCCCGATGCCGGCCTTGATCAGCGGGATAAAGATCCGGATGAAGAAACGCGGAAACGAATAACCGTCGATATAGGCTGTTTCATCAATTTCCCGGGGAATGCCACTCATGAAACCCTCAAGAATCCAGACCGCCAACGGAACGTTGAACAGCAAGTGGACCAAGGCCACAGCGATGTGGGTATCCATCAACCCCACCGAGGTATAGAGCTGGAAAAATGGCAGCAAAAACACAGCGGGCGGTGTCATCCGGTTGGTCAACAACCAAAAGAACACATGCTTGTCACCCAGAAAGCTGTAGCGCGAAAACGCATAAGCCGCCGGCAGTGCCACTGTCAAAGAGATGACGGTATTGATGCCCACATAAATCAGGCTATTGATATAGCCCGAATACCAGGCGGGGTCCGTCAATATCGTCTTGTAGTTGTCCCAGGTGAAGTGATCCGGGAAGAGCGTGAAACCCGCAAGAATCTCGTTGTTCGTCTTGAACGACATGTTGATCATCCAGTAGATGGGCAACAGGGCGAACACGATGTACGCCATCATGAACAACGAACGCTTTTGAAACTTGGGCTTATTCATGGCCACCCTCCTTCGCCTGGGTGCCTACGCGCTGCATCCAGTTGTACAAAATAAAGCACATCAACGAGATGATGAGGAAATAGATCAGCGAGAAAGCAGCGGCCGGGCCCAGATCAAACTGCCCTACGGCCTTCTGCGTCAAAAACTGCGACAAGAACGTAGTGGAGTTCCCCGGGCCGCCGCCGGTCAATACAAAGGGCTCGGTGTAGATCATGAAACTGTCCATGAACCGCAAGAGCACCGCAATCATGAGCACCCCACGCATCTTGGGTAACTGCACATAGCGGAATACATCCCACTTGCTGGCACCGTCAATACTTGCGGCTTGGTAGTACGCGTCAGGAATCGAACGCAGTCCCGCATAACCCAACAAGGCGACCAGCGGAGTCCAGTGCCACACATCCATCAGCAGCACTGTGAGCCAGGCGTGCAAGGCATTGCCCGTGTAGCTGTAGTCGATACCCATGCCTTGCAGGGCCGCTCCCATCAGGCCGATATCGGTCCGCCCGAAAATCTGCCAAATCGTGCCCACCACGTTCCACGGAATCAACAACGAGAGCGACACAATCACCAAGGCCGCTGACGATTTCCAGCCATGCGCCGGCATGGACAGCGCCAGCAAGATACCGAGCGGCAGCTCAACCGCCAACACGGCAAATGAATAAGAAATCTGCCGCAACAAGGCACCGTGCAGCTCTTCGTCGCGCATGATGGCGGCGAACCACTCAGTGCCCACAAAGACCCGGCGCTCGGGCGAAATGATGTCCTGCACCGAATAGTTCACCACCACCATCAAAGGCAGGATGGCTGAGAAAGCCACACAAATCAGCACCGGCAAAATCAGGAACCAGGCCTTCTGGTTCACCGGCTTGGTTGTCGTACTCATGCCACGATCTCCTCATTTTGGTAGAAGCACGTTTGGGGGCCCATGACCTGCATCCACACCGCGTCGCCGGGGGCCCATAAAGTTGCGTCCGGCGCGAGGCGGGCCTTAAGCACCTGCCCTTCCCGGACAACGCTCAGAATGACGTGCGTACCGACGTCTTGCACCTGCGTGACTGTCATCGGCAGCGCACCCACGGCATCGGCCTCGGCTACCCGCACATGCTCCGGGCGCACACCCAGCTTGTAGGCACCTTCTGGCAGTGCCCGGCTGGCAGGCATATCTACGGTCGCGCCAAGGGTGTGAAAACGCCCACCCGTGTGCTGTCCCGACAAAAAATTCATGCCCGGTGAGCCAATAAAGTGCCCTACAAAGGTGTGCTTGGGCCGCTCGAACAGATCTGCAGCAGACCCCACTTGAACCGCACGTCCGCGCGTCATCACCACCACCTGATCGGCGAAGGTCAAAGCCTCCACCTGGTCATGGGTCACATAAATCAAGGTGAGCTTGAGCTCGTGGTGGATCTGCTTGAGCTTGCGGCGCAGTTGCCACTTCAGGTGGGGATCAATGACCGTCAACGGTTCATCAAACAACACCGCAGATACATCGGGACGCACCAGCCCGCGACCCAATGAAATTTTCTGTTTAGCGTCGGCGGCCAAGCCCGCTGCGCGTTGGTTCAGCTGGCCACTCATCTCCAGCATCTCCGCAATCACCCCGACCCGTTTCTTGATCTGGTCGGCCGGCATCTTCCGGTTGCGCAGAGGAAAGGCAAGGTTTTCCGCCACCGTCATAGTGTCGTAAATCACCGGAAACTGAAACACCTGGGCGATGTTGCGCTGCTGGGGTGTCATGCGGGTCATGTCCTGCCCGTCAAAGCGCACCGTACCTTGTGACGGCGTAACCAGCCCTGACATGATGTTGAGCAGCGTGGTCTTTCCGCAGCCCGAGGGACCCAATAGCGCGTAGGCACCACCGTCCTCAAATGCCATCTTGAGCGGCAATAG
>JAIXVK010000422.1 GCA_027483085.1 Comamonadaceae bacterium
CCCACCAGGCGGTGGCGTGCGCGCTTGCGCATGGCCTCTACGCTCTCTGACGCGGTGGGTGGGGTGGGCTGTTCGTCGCCACCTTTGCGAAACTTGAAAAAGGCCATGAGCGGAAGACTTAAGGGTTCAGATGTTTGGCTTGCAGGCGTGGTGTGCCCTGTTGCAGAACGCCGCCCACGGTGTAGAACGACCCAAAGACCACGATTCTATCAGCGGGGTCTGCCGCGGCTATGGCTGCGTCCAGCGCTTGCATGGGGTCTGCATGGGTGGTGGCCGATGCGTCTTTGCGGGTGTTTTGGGCCTGCCACTGGGCCAGCAGGCTGGCACCGCTGGCAGCGCGCGGGCTGGGCAGGTCGGTGAAATACCAGCGGTCGATCATAGGGCCCACCTTGGCTAGCATGGGCGTCAAATCTTTATCGGCCATGGCGCCAAAAATGGCGTGGGTGGTGGGGAAAAAGCCCATGGCATCCAGGTTGGCCGCCAGCGCCGCCACCGAGTGCGGGTTGTGTGCCACGTCCAAAACCAAGCTGGGTTGACCGGGAATGATCTGGAAGCGCCCGGGCAGCTCCACAAAAGCCAGCCCGTTGCGTACCGCCTGCGCGGTCACCGGCAGGCGCTCGCGCATAGCAGTCAGTGCGGCCAGCACGCCCGAGGCGTTCACCAGCTGGTTCGCACCCCGCAGCGCCGGGTAGGCCAAGCCGCTGTAGCGGCGCCCGCGCCCGGCCCAGCCCCACTGCTGCTTGTCACCAGATACATTGAAATCCGTGCCCACCTGCCACATGTCCGCGCCGATCTCCAGCGCGCGGTCCAGCACGCTTTGTGGCGGCACCGGGTCGCTGACGATGACGGGGCGACCGGTGCGCATGATGCCGGCCTTCTCGCGGCCAATAGTCTCGCGGTCCGGGCCCAGCAGCTCCATGTGGTCCAGGTCGATGCTGGTGATGATGGCGCAGTCGGTGTCGATGATGTTGACCGCATCCAACCGCCCGCCTAGGCCCACTTCAAGAATGACGGCGTCCAAGCCTTCTTGAGACAGCGCCCACAAAATGGCCAGCGTGGTGAATTCAAAGTAGGTGAGCGCAATTTCAGCGCCTTTTTTGCACCTGACCCTCTCCACATCTGCGAAGGCAGCTACAAATTTAGTAGCAGGAGCCGCCTCGCCAACCAAGCGCATGCGCTCTTCAAAGTGCACCAAGTGGGGCGAGGTGTACACGCCCGTCTTGTAGCCGGCCTGCCCCAGAATGCTTTCCAGCATGGCGCAGGTGGAACCCTTGCCGTTGGTGCCCGCCACGGTGAACACCGGGCAGTCGAACCGCAGGCCGAGGCGCTTGGCTACCTCTTGCACCTTGCTCAGCCCCAGCTCGATGCCGTTGATGCCCTTGGGATGCATGGACTCGATGTAGGCCAGCCAGTCGGCCAGAGAAGATTGCGCTGTAGGGTGAAGCAAAGACGGGGAGGTTGCGGGTGTGTGTTCCATAGCGGGCGCCATTGTCGCCCACCGGCAATGCACTGCCACAATAGAGGGATGACCATTATTTACGGCATCCCCAACTGCGACACGGTAAAAAAGGCCCGCACCTGGCTGACCGAGCACCATGTCACCCACGAGTTTCATGACTTCAAAAAGCAGGGCGTGCCCGCCGACCTGCTGCCCGGCTGGATACGCGCCGTGGGCTGGGAAACACTGGTGAACCGCAAAGGCACCACCTGGCGCAAGCTGGACGACGCCACCCAAGCCGCCGTCGTGGACGCCACCTCGGCCGCCCAGCTCATGCTGGCCAACGCCAGCGTCATCAAGCGCCCGGTGGTGGTGTGGGTCGACGGCACTGTGACCGTGGGATTCTCGGACGCGGCCTTCCAAACCCGGGTGGCCTAAAATCTCGCCTTTGCCCTGCAGCGCTGTGGCGCGCGGGGCACTGCCCTCTTCTCTTTACTTTTCCACGTTTGACCATGACCACGACCCACTTTGACAACGTTTCCGTCACCACCAAAGCCAATGTGTACTTCGACGGCAAGTGCGTGAGCCACGGCTTCACCCTGGCTGACGGCACTAAAAAGTCGGTCGGCGTCATCCTGCCCGCCACCCTCACCTTCAACACCGGCGCCCCTGAAATCATGGAATGCGTGGGCGGCAGCTGCGATTACAAGCTCGACGGCAGCGATGTGTGGGTCACCAGCGGCGAAGGCGACAAGTTCAACGTGCCCGGTAATGCCAAGTTCCAGATCCGCGTGACCGAGGGCTTTGAGGCTTACCACTACATCTGCCACTTTGGCTGATTAGCGGCCTCATCACCAGTTCATCCGCAGAGCGATTTACTCCTAATTTCATAGCTGCTCGCGCACATTCCATGCGGGCTAGAGGCCAATTTCATGTCTAACACCATCCTACAAAACATCCCCGTCGGCCAAAAGGTCGGCATCGCTTTCTCCGGCGGACTGGACACCAGCGCTGCCCTCTTGTGGATGAAGCAAAAGGGCGCCCAGCCCTACGCCTACACCGCCAACCTCGGCCAGCCCGACGAAGCGGACTACGACGAAATCCCCCGCAAGGCCATGGAATACGGGGCCATCAAAGCCCGTTTGATCGACTGCCGCCCTCAGCTGGCTGCCGAAGGCATTGCCGCCCTGCAGGCAGGCGCCTTCCACATCACTACCGCCGGCCAAACCTACTTCAACACCACGCCCCTGGGCCGCGCCGTGACCGGCACCATGCTGGTGACCGCCATGAAGCAGGACGACGTGAACATCTGGGGCGACGGCTCCACCTTCAAGGGCAACGACATCGAGCGCTTCTACCGCTACGGCCTGTTGACCAACCCTTCGCTCAAAATCTACAAGCCTTGGCTGGACCAACAGTTCATTGACGAACTGGGCGGCCGCTCCGAGATGAGCGCCTTCATCACCGCCAACGGCTTTGGCTACAAGATGAGCGCCGAGAAGGCCTACAGCACCGACAGCAACATGCTGGGCGCCACCCACGAAGCCAAAGACCTGGAGTTTTTGAACTCCGGCATCAAGATCGTGAACCCAATCATGGGCGTGCCCTTCTGGCGCGACGACTGCGTGGTCAAGACCGAAGAAGTGAGCGTGACCTTTGAAGAAGGTCGCCCCGTCGCCCTGAACGGTC
>JAIXVK010000421.1 GCA_027483085.1 Comamonadaceae bacterium
GGCGGCTTTGCATGTTGGCGAAGCCTGCAGCTCCCAAGAGCGCCCGCACGTCAGCGGCTTGGTCATAGCCGTGCTCCAGCAGCAGCCAGCCGCCGGGCTGCAGCCGGGACTTGGCTTGGTCGATGATGGTGCGGATGTCGTCCAGCCCGTCGTTGCCCGCGGTGAGTGCCTGGCGCGGCTCAAAGCGCAGGGCGGGCAGGTGTTCGTCATCCTCGCGGATATAGGGCGGGTTGGAGACGATGGCCTGAAACACGCCCTCTGTGCCACTGAGCCAGGAGCCTTGGCTGAAGGTTACCGCCAACCCCAGTCGCTGCGCATTGGCTTGTGCGACGGCCAGTGCAGCGTGGCTGTAGTCCACCGCCTCCACCTGCAGCGCAGGCCGCGTGGCCTTGATCGCCAGCGCAATCGCACCGCTACCGGTGCCCAGATCCACCACCCGGGCGTCGGGCATTGGCTCCAACACATTGAGCGCCCAGTCAACCAGCGTTTCGGTGTCAGGGCGGGGCACCAAGACATCGGAATTGACCTGCAGGTTCAGCCCGTAAAACTCCTTGTGGCCCACGATGTAAGCCACCGGCTCGCCGGCCAAGCGGCGCGCAACATAGCCCTGTAGCGAGGTGTTGACTGCTTCGCTCACCAAGTCCGTGTCGTGGGCGAGCAACCAGGCCCTCCCTGCCCGCGGCTGGCCCAGCGCGTGCAACAAGAGCAGGCGGCTGTCTGTCAGATCCAGGCCCCGGGTTTGCAGAGCGGCGATGGTTTGCGATATGGAGGGCATATTTGCTCTAAATTTGATAGCGAATGGTGCAGGGGAAACAAGGGCTAAACGCCTAAATGTCCCAAAAACCAGCTTATTCTGCTTTGCGTATGGGGGGCAAACAAAGTACATTGGACTCACAACAACATACAGGCCCAAGTTGGCCGGAGCACGCGTTGGTGAGGCGCATTTCTTCAGGAATCCAAGTGTATGAGCCTGTTATTGTCTTCCGGCACGTCTGGTCCCTGGTCGGGTCGCCAAAGCTTTTCCCTCAATACCAAAATATGCGCCGCCGCCACCGCCTTGGTGGTGGCCAGTCTTGCCATCACCGCCACGGTGATTGGTTTCCGCAGCAGCGCCACCGCCGAGAGTGCCACGATGGAGCTGGCCCGAACGTCGGCGCGGGAGGCTGCAGGCTCTGTCCAGTCGCGGATCAAGGCCAATTTGTACTCGGTGATGGGGCTGGCGGGTGCCATGGCGACGACCAAGGCGGGCAATCTTCCGCTCCTGCGTCCTCAAATCGATGCGATGGTGAAGTCCACGCTGGTCAGCTCGCCGGATTTTGTCGGCGCGGCAGTCACCTGGGAGCCCAATGCCCTCGATGGCAAGGACGCTGAATTCGCCGGCAAAGCGCCCGAATACGACGCTACCGGTCGCCACATGCCCTACTGGACCCGGAAACCGGGCGGCGCCTTCCATGTCGACCCCATCGTGTTTGACCCCGCGCCGGGGGCAAACGACTGGTACGACATACCCAAGAAAACGGGCAAAGTGTTCTTCACAGAGCCCTACGTGTACCCGATTGAGGGCAAAGACGTATTGATGGCCTCGCTGGTGTCGCCGATTGTGGTGGACGGCAAGTTCCTCGGCACCGCCAGTGCCGATTTCGCCTTGACCCAGCTCAGCACCATTTTGGCGGAGGTGAAAGTGCTGGGTGGAGGCAGCATTGCACTGATCTCCAATGGCGGCCTGTACGCCACCAACCCGGACGCCGCTCTGGTGAATAAAAAGGCCGAAGACATTCCGGCTGCGGGGCTGGAGGCCGTGCAAAAGGGCCAGCCGTATGAGTACACCGATAGCAGCAACGTCAACCACCTGTTGCAGCCGGTTGCGATCTATCCCGACACGGCGCCATGGGCTGTGCGCATGAGCTTTCCGGACAGTGTGGCGACGGCATCTTCCCGGCAGCTGACCTTCTACACACTGGGCGTCGCACTGCTGTGCGCACTCGCCACAGCGGTCATTCTGGTGACCGTGGTGTCGCGCTTGATGCAGCCCCTGCGGACCCTGAGCCGGGCCATGGCCGAGGTATCCAGCGGCGAGGCAGATTTGCGCACCAAAATCGCAGTTGAGGGCAACGACGAGCTGGCCGCTATCGGCAATGGCTTTAACCAGTTTGTCGCCAAAATTCACGGTGTATTGGCGCAAGTGCGTGGCAGTGCTGACAGCGTGGCCAATGCCAGCGCCGAAATCGCCCAAGGCAACAACGACCTGAGCGCCCGCACCGAGCACCAGGCTAGCGCGCTGGAGCAAACCGCTGCCAGCATGGAAGAGCTCAACAGCACCGTCAAACAGAACGCTGACAACGCACGCCAAGCCAACCAGCTTGCCATGAGCGCCTCCAAGGTCGCGGTGCAGGGTGGCGAAGTGGTGGGCCAGGTGGTGGACACCATGAAGGGCATTAACGAGGCCAGCCGCAAGATCAGCGACATCATCAGCGTGATTGATGGCATTGCCTTCCAGACCAACATCCTGGCTTTGAACGCAGCAGTGGAAGCCGCCCGCGCCGGGGAGCAAGGTCGTGGCTTTGCGGTCGTCGCTTCGGAAGTTCGGTCGCTCGCAGGCCGCAGTGCCGAAGCCGCCAAAGAAATCAAGAGCCTGATCAACGCCAGCGTGGAGCGCGTGGAGCAGGGCACTGCTTTGGTCGACAAGGCGGGGGAGACCATGACCGAAGTGGTCAGCAGCATCCGGCGCGTGACGGACATCATGGGCGAGATCAGCGCGGCCAGCAATGAGCAAAGTGCCGGTGTAGCGCAGGTGGGTGAGGCGGTGACTTCGATGGACCAGGCAACCCAGCAGAACGCCGCTTTGGTGGAAGAGATGGCCGCTGCGGCCAGTAGCTTGAAGAGTCAGGCCAACGACTTAGTGCAGGTGGTGGGGGTGTTCAAGCTCTGACTTTTTGAAAGTCCCGGCGGTTTTGCGATGGGCCGATCGCGTGGGCGACATAGCGTTTTGCTCCGTGTCCCCCGCCCGCTTTGCGGGCTCCTCCTTGACCTGCGCAAAACGCTATGTCGCCCAAGCGCTCTCCGTTCTTTGCGGTGAGCGCCCGGCCGGCTCAACTAAACCCCACAAGCAACATCAATTCAAACTGTTTTCCAGCGCAGCCAACTGCTGCGCAGCTTCATAGGCTTGCAGTGCCTCGACCACATCGTCTAAATCGCCTTCCATGGCGCGGTCTAGCTTGTACAGCGTGAGGTTGATGCGGTGGTCGGTCAGGCGGCCTTGCGGGTAGTTGTAGGTGCGGATGCGGTCGCTGCGGTCGCCGCTGCCTACCAGGCTCTTGCGCTCGGCCGCATCTTTGGCGGCGCGCTCAGAGCGGTCTTTTTCGTGGATGCGGGCGGTCAGCACTTTCA
>JAIXVK010000120.1 GCA_027483085.1 Comamonadaceae bacterium
CGGGGTGAGAGCAGCAAGCTAGGCGCCAAACTCCGTTTACCGGATTTCCCATCAAGACTCCAGCGCTCGTTCAAGTGGAAAGCAATTCGCAGTTGCAACATGGCACTGTTTAAGTCTGACTACATTGCGGTCAACGGCTTTGATGAAACATTTGTAGGGTGGGGGCACGAAGACGCCGATTTCGTTCTTCGTCTCCATAACGCGGGCTTGTGCCGCAAAAACGGCTTCTGGTCGACAGAGGTCTATCACCTATGGCACCGAGAGAGCAGTCGGGACATGGAAAACGTGAATGCCCGCTTGGTTCGGGAACGAATTTCAACAAAACAAATCAGATCATCCATTGGTTACCAAGAGAGCCTAGGCGCCTCTGAAGTCCGTGTGACACAGCAACGATAATCTACGTAATGAAAAAATTTTTGGCGTCCTGTATGTTGGGTTTGCTTGCTTTGCAAGCGCAAGCCCAGTTTAGAGTTGAAGTATCTGGAGTTGGTCTGACTCAGATACCGGTTGCGATTTCCAGTTTCCGGGGTGACGATCAGTCGCCCCAGAAGATTGCGGCCATTGTTCAGGCGGACCTGGAGCGCAGCGGGCAATTCAAATCGCTCGATACAGCACCCGGGTTGGATGAGACTGCAAGACCTGATCTGTCCGCCATCCGTCTGCGAGGCGCTGATGCGTTAGTCGCCGGAAGCGTCTCCAGATTGGCCGACGGCCGGTACGACGTGAGGTTCAGGCTGTGGGACACGGTTCGGAATCAGGATCTCGGTGGCCAGAGTCATGCAGTCCCCGCGGGAGATCTGCGACTGACAGCCCACCGGATTGCCGACTTTGTTTACGAACGACTCACAGGCGATAAAGGGATTTTTTCCACACGACTGACATACGTAACCAAAGCTGGGTCTAACTATCGCCTGTGGGTCGCTGATGCCGACGGAGAAAATGCGCAACCCGCATTCAGTAGCCCAGAGCCAATCATTTCCCCGGCTTGGGCACCGAATGGAAATCAACTTGCCTATGTTTCGTTCGAGGCCCGGAAGCCAGTGGTTTATGTACAAGACATAGATTCCGGCAAACGCAGGTTGGTCGCAAGCTTCAAGGGTTCCAACAGTGCACCGGCATGGTCTCCCGATGGGAGTTCCATAGCACTTACCCTTAGTCGTGACGGCGGCTCGCAACTGTTCGTTATAGATGCCCGTGGTGGAGAGCCACGCCGCCTGATGCAGTCCTCGGCCATCGATACGGAGCCGGTTTACTCCCCGGATGGCAAAAGCATTTACTTTGTCAGCGACCGTGGCGGTGCTCCGCAAATTTATCGGGTGGGTGTGACCGGCGGCAATGCCGAGCGGATCACTTTCTCCGGCAACTACAACATCTCGCCGGCGGTGAGTCCTGATGGGAAGTGGCTTGCCTATATTTCGCGGGTAAGCGGCGCCTTCAAGCTGCACGTCATGGACCTTGCGTCCGGCACCGCAGTGGCCATCACCGATACGACCGCCGACGAGAGTCCCAGCTTTTCGCCAAATAGCAGGATGGTGATTTACGCCACCCTGATGCAAGGAAAAGAGGCCTTGATGACAGCGTCTTTGGACGGCCGTATCAAGGCTCGACTTGCCGGTCAATCCGGTGACATACGGGAGCCCGATTGGGGTCCTGCACAGAAATAAACATTAATTTACTTGGAGAGAGCAGATGAAGAAGTTTGTATTGGCAGTTTCCGTGGCGGCAGTTTTAAGTGCTTGCGGTTCGTCCGTGAAGTTGGACAACGTTCCCGTCGAAGACAAAAGCGGTCAGGCGGTGAACGCGGGTGGCATGGCAGCACAAGCCGGCGATGGCTCTGGTGTGTCAAAGAGCGCAGTTGCCAGTGTTGAGCTCGACAAATCCAAACAAGATCCGGCCTTGAGCGCAGCGCAAAGAACCGTCTACTTTGACTATGACAGCTTCGTGATCCGCGCTGAATTTCAGTCCACATTGGAATCACACGCTCGCTATTTGAAGGCCGACAAGTCTCGCAAAGTGAACTTGGAAGGCCATACCGATGAGCGTGGTGGACGTGAATACAACCTCGCATTGGGCCAAAAGCGGGCGGACGCAGTGCGCAAAGCGCTGTCCCTGCTGGGCGTTGCGGAATCCCAGATGGAATCTGTGAGTTTCGGCAAAGAGAAACCTGCTGTGACCGGCAATACAGAGGCTGCCCTCGAGAAGAACCGCCGCGCTGAATTCAGCTATCGTTAATGCCGACCATGCGTTTACCGGTTCACCGATTGCGAGCAACAGCCCTGGCCCTGACGATTGTTTGTGGCGTAGGTCCTGCTGCTGCGGGCTTGTTTGACGATGATGAAGCGCGCCGCGCCATCCTCGATTTGCGACAAAAAATCGAGACCGTGCGCGCGGACTCAGATCAAAAGTCAGCGGATCTCCAAAGACTGATGACCGAAGAGTCTTCTCAACTTCGCCGGTCTCTGGTGGAGTTGCAGAATCAGCTGGAAACAAGCCGGGTAGAAAATGCCCGTTTGCGCGGCCAGGTCGAGCAGCTCACCAAGGATGTGGCGGATGTCCAGCGCAAGCAAAAGGACTCTGCACAGTCGGTGGAAGACCGTTTGCGCAAGCTGGAGCCGATGAAAATCAGCTGGGAAGGCCGTGATTTTCTGGTGGAGGTAGCGGAAAAACGGGACTTTGACGCAGCGCTGGCCGTCTTTAGAAAAGGCGACTTTTCGGTTGCCGAGTCTTTGTTTTCGGATTTTTTGATTCGATACACGAATTCCGGCTTCCGTCCGTCGGCACTCTATTGGACGGGTAGCGCTCAGTACGCGACCAAGGACTACAAGAGCGCCCTGACCAACTTCCGCTTGCTGGTCCAACAGTCGCCTGATCACCAGCGTGCGCCTGAGGCACTTCTGGCACTTGCCAATTGCCTTCTTGAATTGAAGGATGCCAAAGGCGGTAAGAAGACCCTCGAGGAGTTGCTCAGCACTTACCCTTCGTCCGAAGCTGCATTCGCAGCTAAAGATCGTTTGGCTCGGTTGAAGTGACGGTGTCGGTCGATTTAGATCCTTCAGCCGTGGATGGTGAGCGTCGGTTTTCAGGACTGGCGCGTCTCTATGGCCAAGAGCCTGCTCGCAGCATCCGAGGCGCGCATGTGGCGGTCATCGGAATCGGTGGGGTAGGGTCTTGGGCTGCAGAGGCGCTTGCTCGTAGCGGTATTGCAGCGCTCACGTTGGTGGACATGGACCATGTATCTGAGTCGAACATCAACCGGCAATTGCACGCACTGACCGATACCGTTGGCCAGTCAAAAATCGAGGCCATGGCAAAGCGCATCGGGCTGATCAATCCAGCCTGCAAAGTGCACTTGGTCGATGACTTCGTGACGCAAGACAACTGGCCTGGCATTCTTGGGTCCGAGGTGGATGCGGTGATTGATGCTTGCGATCAGGTTCGCGCCAAGACAGCGATCGCGGCGTGGGCCCGCCGCAATAAGAAACTGATGATTTCGGTGGGTGCCGCGGGTGGGAAACGGGCTGCGCATTTGGTGGAGATTGGAGACCTGAGTGTCTGCACCTACGACCCTTTGCTCGCACAACTCCGGTACCGCTTGCGGAAAGAGCATGGAGCGCCGAAAGAAGGAAAGTCCATCGGCGTTTCTTGTGTGTACAGCAAAGAGGCCGTGCGCGGCCCAGATGCCTCCTGCGCTCTGGACGGCGATGGCACGCTCAATTGCCATGGGTATGGCTCCATGGTCAGCGTGACTGCAACGTTTGGCATGTGTGCTGCCGGATGGATTATTGATAAATTATCCTCAAACAGCGCTTTGACCCAAAAAACCGCGCTATAATTTGAGGCTTCGCAGGGTTCAATAAGTAATTAAAGAACACTGTCGGGACCATAGCTCAGTTGGTAGAGCAGCGGACTTTTAATCCGTTTGTCGTGGGTTCGACCCCCGCTGGTCCCACCAATTTATTGGGAATTTAGCTCAGCTGGTAGAGCAGCGGACTCTTAATCCGTAGGTCGAGAGTTCGAATCTCTCAGTTCCCACCACGGTACAAGTGGATAAAAACCCGCCATTGAAAAATGGCGGGTTTTTTTACGTCTGAGAAATCTCATTCATGAGCGTGGGTAACGCACGGGAGAGGGTGTTCAGGCCTCTCCCGCGTGCAGAAATCTTTACGCTTCGAGTTGCGTTGTCAGCTCCAACCAATGCTCCTCGAGTATTTGAAGTTCGGCATTGACTGCCTTCAAGCGTTTTCCGGCCTCAGCAATCACGGAAGGGTGGGGGTTGGTAGACAGCTTGGCCTCCAATTCGGCCCCTTCGGTATTAAGGGTCGCCATTTGGGCTTCTACCTGCGCCAACTCTTTCTTCCATTTCTTGATGCTATCTGCGCTGGGGCCTGCGGGAGCCACGGGCAGGGCAGAGGTAGCAGGTGAGGGGGCAATAGCTCCTGCCTTAGCTTCCTCTTTGGCAAGCTCGCGCTGGCGCTTGGCTTCGTCCAGCAAATAGCGCTGGTAATCGTCCAAATCGCCGTCGAACGGCTCCACGCCACCACGCGATACCATCCAAAACTCATCGCAAACCGATCGAAGCAGCGCGCGGTCGTGGCTGACCAGCATCACAGTGCCTTCAAACTCATTCAGTGCCATCGCAAGCGCTTCACGGGTCGCCAGATCCAAGTGGTTGGTTGGCTCATCCAGCAACAAGAGGTTGGGGCGCTGCCAAACGATCATGCACAGCACCAGGCGCGCTTTTTCGCCCCCGCTCATGCTGCCAACCGACTGTTTCACCATGTCGCCGCTGAAATTGAAGGTACCGAGAAAGCTGCGCAGATCCTGTTCACGGGTTTGTTGTCCGGCAATTTTTCCGGCGGCTGTCATATCTTTGACCAACCGGATCATGTGTTCCAGTGGCGTCTCATCAGGTCGCAACACATCCAGTTCCTGCTGCGCAAAATAACCAATATTCAGGCCTTTGCCTTCTGTGACCTCACCGCCAAGGTTTTTAAGGTCCCGCGCCACGGTTTTTACCAGGGTCGACTTGCCCTGGCCGTTTGCGCCCAAGATACCAATACGTTGGCCCGCCAGCACCGACTTGCTGACGTTGTGCACGATCACCGTGGGGGGCGTGCCTTTGGGGGCATCTTCAGGGGGCGGGTAGCCGAAATTCACCCCCTGCATGGACA
>JAIXVK010000104.1 GCA_027483085.1 Comamonadaceae bacterium
GTCACCACCACTTCGTCAAACGAGGTGGCAAAGGCGAACAGCGCGCCGGAAATCACCCCCGGTGCAATCACCGGCAAGGTGACGCGCATGAAGGTGTTGAACGGTGTTTCGCCCAAGCTCAGCGAGGCACGCACCAAGTTGTGGTTGAAGTTGGCCAGGGTGGCCAGCACCGTGGTCAGCACAAAAGGCGCACCCATGGCGGCGTGCACTGCAATCAGACCCACATAGCTGTCGCTCAGACCCAAAGGCGCGAAATACAGGTAGGTGGCTACGCCGATCACGATCACCGGCACCACCATGGGGGCGATCAGGAAAGCCATGAGCAGGCCCTTGAAACGGAACTCGGTGCGGCTCAAGCCGACAGCGGCCAGCGTGCCCAGCACGGTGGCAATCACCGTAGCCGCAGGTGCCACGATGAAGCTGTTGCGCATGGCGTTGGACCACTCGGGCGCGGTGAACAAGTGGCTGTACCACTTGGTCGACCAGCCGGGGATGGGGTAGGTCAGGAACGAGCTGCTGGAAAACGACAGCGGAATGATGGCGAGGATAGGGGCCAACAAGTAGCCCAGCACCAGCACACACACGATACGCAGCAGCCACCAACCGGCCTTGTCGGCCAGCGTGAAATAGAGGGGGAATTCGGGCAGTTTGAACATGGATGTCTTTCTTATGCCAAGGCCAGGTCGGCTTTGCCGATGCGGCGGTACACGCCATAGAGCACCAGCGTGGTGGCCAGCAACAAGGCACCCAAGGCGCAGGCCATGCCCCAGTTGACTTCGACGTTGGTGTAGCGGGCGATGTAGTAGCTCAGCATCTGGTCATCCGCGCCACCCAGCAGGGCGGGGGTGATGTAGTAGCCAATCGACAAGATAAACACCAGTAAGGCACCGGCACCCACCCCCGGGAAGGTTTGCGGCACATAGACACGCATAAAGGCAGCCAGCGGCGCGCTGCCCAACGACACGGCTGCACGCACATAGGTGGGTGGCACGCTCTTCATCACGCTGTAGAGCGGCAGGATCATGAAGGGCAGCAGGATGTGCACCATGGAGATGATCACGCCGGTGCGGTTGAACAGCAGCGCCAATGGCTCACTGATGACACCGATACCCAGCAGCGCACCGTTGACCAGCCCTTCAGACTGCAGCAACACGATCCACGCAGCCACCCGGACCAGGATGGAGGTCCAGAAAGGCACCAGCACCAGAATCATCAATACGTTGGCTTTGCGTTCGGGCAGGGTGGAGAGCCAGTAGGCCAGCGGGTAGGCCAGCAGCAGGCACATCAAGGTGACCACAAAACTGATTTGGAAGGTGCGCGCCAATATGCCGCCATAGGCGCGCTGGTCTTCGGGCATGCGCTCGATGTGGCCCTGCGCATCGCGTTTCAGGTCCACCGATGCCAGCAGGTAGTCGGGCGTCCAGCGGGAGCCGTTTTTGGCAATGGCTTGCCAGAACTCAGGCTCGGCCCAGCGGGCGTCTTTGTCCAGCAACTGCTGGCGCACAGCGTCGGCATCCCCCTCGATGGGTAAGGCCTTGTAGGCACCCATGATCAGCGAGCGGGCGCCGGGCACTTCAGAGTTCAAGCGGCGCGCCAAGGCGCCGGCATCTGCCGTGTCGGGCAGTTGCGATAAATCTTTGACCAAGGCGGCGTAGGCCGCTGCTTGGGGTTGGGACGTGCGGTCCCAGTCGGCCAAGGCCTCTACGGTCGTGGGCAGGGCCTTGGCGACTTCGGGGTTCTCCACCGCGCGCATCAAGAGCGCGGCGATGGGAACCAGCAGGGTCAGGAGCAAAAACACCAGCAAGGGCAGTGTCAGGCTGAAGGCCCGCCATTTGCGGCGGGACTCCGCACGGGAGAGTGCCGCACGGAGATCGCCCGGGGGCTGGATGGCACTGGCTTGCATGGTCATGGGTTCAGGCTCCTGACGGTCTACAGATTACTGGGTGGCCCAGGCAGCAAAACGCTTTTCCAGAGCTTCGCCCTGGTCAGCCCAGAAGGTGGTGTTGAACTGCAAGGCTTCCTTGGCGTTCTTGTCCGAGGTGGGCAAGTCGGCGAGTACCTTGGCGTTCAGCTTGGCCAGAGCCTTCTTGTTGGTCGGGCCGTATGCGATGTTTTGGGCGTAAACCGCTTGGTTCTCGGGCTTCATGGCGAAGTTCAGGAACTTGTAGACAGCGTCTTTCTTGGCAGTGCCCTTGGGAATGACCCAGTAGTCCAGGTCGTAAATGCCACCGGGCCAGTAGATCTGCAGGTTGCGGCCTTCGCGGTTGGCGGCATCAATACGGCCGTTGTACACGGTGGACAAGACCACATCGCCAGCCACCAGGAACTGGGGCGCCTGGGCACCGGCTTCCCACCACTGGATGTTGGGCTTGAGAGCGGTCAGCTTCTTGAAGGCGCGCTCTGCGCCGTCTTTGGTAGCCAGTACCTTGTAGATGTCAGCGGGCTTTACGCCATCGGCCAGCAAGGCGAATTCGAGGTTGTAGCGGGCGCCTTTGCGCATGCCGCGCTTGCCGGGGATTTTGGTGGTGTCAAAGAAGTCGGCCCAGCTGGTGGGGGCTTTTTTGAGCTTGTCGCCGTTGTAGGCCATCACGGTAGACCACACAAACAGGCCCACACCGCACTCGGTGACTGCAGACGGCAACAGGTCGGCCTTGGGCGCGATTTTGCTGTAGTCGAGCTTTTCAAACAGACCTTCGTCGCAGCCGCGGGCTACGTCAGGAGACTCTACTTCCACCAGGTCCCAGGTCACGTTCTTGGTTTCCACCATGGCCTTGATCTTGGCTTGCTCGCCGTTGTACTCAACAGCAGTGACCTTGATGCCTTCTTTGGCAACCGGCTCGTAGTAAGCGGCCTTTTGGGCATTGGCGTTGGCGCCGCCGAAGTTCACCACGGTGATGGCGTCTTGGGCTTGAACATTCATCGCGAAGCAGGCAGCCACAGAGGCAGCAGCGATCAGGCTTTTTTTCATGGAGAAATTTCCTAGATAAGTTGAGGAAGGGACAGGGGGAAAACTTCAGAGCGCGTAAATGCGCGTAAACGGGGTCGGAAACTCGAGGTGCACCGTGCTGCCCATGGCGGGCGGCGTGAGGGCACACGCGTGGGTGAGCGGCAGTTTCACTGTGGCTTGCGCCTGACCAGCACCCAGTGCGCATTGCAGGCGCACATGGTCGCCGTAATACACAATGCCGGCCACTTGGGCAGCTACCGTGTTCAGCCCGGCCTGCGCCTGTAAGTGCAGCGCAATCCGCTCAGGCCGCACACAGGCCTCCACCATGGCGCCTGCGGCTGCGTTGTTGACATTGATGCCCGCCAGCTTTTGGCCTTGGCCGAGCTCAATGCAAGGTGCATCAGCATTACCACCCAATGTGCCGCGCAGCACTGTGCTGTCGCCCACAAAGCCGGCCACAAAACGGTTGCTGGGGGCCTCGTAGAGGCTTTGGGCATCGGCCAGTTGCTGGATCACGCCTTCATTGAACACCGCCACACGGTCGCTCATGGTCAAGGCTTCGCCTTGGTCGTGGGTCACGTACACAAAGGTCACACCCAGCTGGCGGTGCAACTCTTTGAGTTCGAGTTGCATGTGTTCCCGCAACTGTTTGTCAAGGGCGCCCAAGGGTTCGTCCATCAGCACCAGTTGGGGCTCGAACACCAGCGCGCGCGCCAAGGCTACGCGTTGCTGCTGGCCCCCGGATAGGCGGGTGGGCAGGCGCTCGCCCATGCCGGTCAGGCGCACCATGTCCAAGGCCTTTTGCACCCGCTTTTCTTGCTCGTCTTTGGGGACCTTGCGCACGGTGAGCGGGTAGGCCACGTTCTGGGCCACCGTCATGTGGGGGAACAGCGCGTAGTTCTGGAACACCATGCCGAAGTTGCGCTTGTGCGGCGGGGTGCGGGTGATCTGCTTGCCGTCGAGCAGGATGTCGCCTGCTGTGGGGGACTCGAACCCGGCCAGCATCATCAGGGTGGTGGTCTTGCCGGAGCCCGATGGTCCGAGCAGGCTCAGGAATTCACCGCGCTGGATATCGAGGTTCAGCTCCCGCACCACCAGCTGTTCGCCGTCGTACGTTTTTTGTACGCCGCTAAAGCGCACCAAGGGTTCAGTAGAGGACATGTGTTCTTCGA
>JAIXVK010000041.1 GCA_027483085.1 Comamonadaceae bacterium
CCACGCCGGCAAGGCTGTGTATAGTGGCCGTTATGGGCTCTACACTTTTTCCCGGCGGAAGAACCTGTTGGCTGCGCATTGCAGTGAGCGCAGCTTTGATCGTGGGTACAAGCCTCAGCCACGCGGTGTGCTCACGGGCCATCGTGGTGCCGGCGGCGCCGACGGGCTTCAATGTCAAAGTAACCGATGAGGGCGTCTCCGGCGTCTACCCCGACTGGCTGCGCGAGGTCAGTCGCAAAGCGGGTTGCCAGCTCCAGTTTCCGGTAGTGCCGCGCGCCCGAGCGGATTCGATGACCTTTGTCTCGCACCAGGCCGACATTTTGATCCCAGCCTCCCAAAACCAGGAGCGAGACCAAAAGGCGCAGTTTGTACACCTGGTCAACCTCACGCCTACCCTCATCACTTTGAGTACTGCGCCCTTGCCGCCCAAAGACCTCCGCTCGCTGGTGGAGCGGTCCAAACTACGCGGCGCCTTGGTGCGCAGCTATAGCTGGGGTGATGAATACGATGCGCTGGTACAAAAGCTGACCGATGACAACCGGGTGGACTTTGTCAATGATTTGAGCACCGTGGGGCGCATGCTGCGTGCCGGGCGGGTGGACTTCACGATATTGCCGCCCACCCTGCTGCACTCGGCACTGCAAACTACAGCCGACGTGGCGCAGAGTGGCGAATTTCGTTTTAGCCCGGTCATTGGACTGCCCAAATCCCGCGTGGGGGCCTACCTTTCGCGCCAGACGCTGAGCCAGACCGATATGGATCTGTTAAGCAACGCGATGGTGAAAAGCGCGCGCGACGGCAGCTTGCGCGTTGTTTTTGAAAAGTACTACCCGATAGAAGTGGTCGCCGCGGACATTGTGAACAATTAATTAATAAAAAAACTTACCCCAAGCGCCTGTGGGCTGTTGTGTGGATAAGCGTGTTCACAAGCCGCGAAATCCGCGCCAGCATTGGCTTTGACAAGCCTGCCCAAAAATAAGGCAGCGCGTAGAGCATTGTTTTTAAAGGCAAAAAGCTGTGGTATGGGGGAACCGGCTGTCCGGTCCCCACCGACCCGCAACCCCCGATGAGGTAACCTCGCCGCCTCACTGAACGACAAACACAAGGACTTTCCCATGAAAAAACTCAACGTCACCATCAAGCTGGAAATGTCGGTACCCGATGACTGGGCACTGGTAGAAACTTCTGAAGGCACCCCGGTGCTGAGCCTGCCGAACGGCCAGTTTTTGGACATCGCCATCGAGCCTTTGTTCGCAGCGGACCCTGAAGACACCTGGAGCAGCACCGAGAGCGAAGACGAACTCAACGACATTCTCGACATGGTCGAGAGCGAAGAAGTCAGCTACGAGTTTGTGACCCACTAAGCCACGCTCCATGGCGCAACCCGACCACAGCCCGTCTGCCGAACGCAACAAGCACCCGATTCTGGAAGTGCTGCAAGCCCTGCTGCCTGCCAGCGGCCGGGCGCTGGAGATTGCCTCGGGCACCGGGCAGCATGTGGTGTGGTTTGCGCAGCACCTGCCGCAGTGGGCCTGGCAGCCCACCGAGCTGCACCGCGGCGCGCTCTACAACATCGAGGTGCGCGCCACCGAGGCGGATTTGGCCAATATCGAAGTGGCCCAGCAGCTCGATGTCTGCCGCGAGCCGTGGTTTGCCGAGGGCGCCACATGGGCGGGGCCGTATGACCTGGTGTTGTGCATCAACATGCTGCACATTGCGCCGTGGGCCGCGTGCGCAGCCCTGATGCGCGGTGCCGCCGCCTGCCTGGCGCCCGGCGGGGTGCTGGTGACTTACGGGCCTTACTTTGAGGCCGGCGTGCCGCCCACCCAGAGCAACCTCGAATTCGATGCCAGCCTGCGAGCGCATGACCCGAGTTTTGGCATACGCCAACTGGCCGATGTGGCAGCCGTTGCGTCACAAGCAGGCCTGCAGCTACAAGCCCGCCACGCCCTGCCCGCCCACAACCTGTTGCTGGTGTGGGGCCGCCCAGCAAACCCTGCGGCCTAAAGCCCGAGCGCGTTAAACACCCGGATGGCGGCGTAGGCGTCGTTGGCTGCATAGACCAGCTGGGACTCGGTGAGCCGGGGCGCCGCCCAGTTGCTGGTGGCAGCCTTTTTGCTCTTGATGAAGCGCTGCCCAAACAACACTGCCACGGCACCTTTGACCCCCATGTCTTTGCGGTAGCCGCGTTCGCGGAACACCACATTGAGCTCCAACACGCCCACCGGCTCTACCCCCAGTTTGTTAAGAATACGCTTGCGGTCATCACCCAGGCCAAAACCGGCCTTGGCAATACCAGGCAGCGCCATGAGCTCGGCAGCCACCGCGCGGCACTCGGGGTCGTGTAGCTGAAATACCCAGGCCCGCTCAGGCGTGGAGAGTTGCAACACATGAGGCCCATCAGAGACTTCGCCCACTTTGAAGGTGGGTTTGGACTCGGTATCAAAGCCCCAGGCGTGGGCTTGGCGCAGAACGGCCAAGGCAGCTTGAGCTTGAGCTCCCTCGTTCACCAGGGTGATGCGGTCCAGGCCCAGACGGGCAAATTCAGGCAGCAAGGCAATGGCGTCTTTGTGGGGGGTGGCGTGCTGTTCGCGGGGGTTTTGTTGCATGGGGCGTATCATCGCCCACCTGCCACTGGTTGGCCTCACAGTTTTGCCCGCAGCCCACAGAGCGGCGCGGCGCACAAGGATTTCCCCATGAAAAAGACATTCCCCCTCCACGTTGAAGGCAAGCACCCCGATCGCCTGTTGGACGCCACCAAACACGAAATCCGCAAATACATGAAGCGTGAACGCAACCGGGCGCTGCCCGTGGGCGTGGATTTTTGGGACTTTGATTGCCGCTTCGGCGCTACCGAGCAAACCGCCGTAGTGGCCCACCCGGCCGAGTTGATCGGCATGATCGACGCTGCTGCCAAAGAGGGCGGCACCCAGTTCTATATCGAAATTTTGGCCAAGCACGGGGTGCGCAAGCCGCGCGACCCGTCGGCAGGCGCCACGATTGCCAACTTTTTGGAAGAGTAAGGTCGGGGCTAGCACACTCAGCGAGCCCATTCACCGCGCGCGGGGCAAATAAAGTTGAAAAAAACTTACCCCTGTCGCCTGTGGGTTGCTGTGTGGATAAGCGTGTTCACAAGCCGCGAAATCCGCGCCAGGCTTAGCTTTCAACACGACGCCTAAAAAACAGGCAGTCTCACAACCCCGTTTTTTGCGGGGTTTTTTTATGCTAAGACGCTACTGTGGCTTGGCGGTGTGGGTTTGCCCCTTGCCCGCAGACTTGGCGGCGTACATGGCGCTGTCCGCCGCCAGCATGAGAGATTTCAAATCCGACCCGTGATGCGGGTACAAGGCGAGGCCAATGCTCACACCCAAGGGCACACCCACCCCGTAATACGGCTGGCACAGGGCATGCACCAGGCGGTCGGCCGTTTGCAGGGCATCGGCTTGGCTCACCCCGTCGAGCAGCACAATGAACTCATCCCCACCGATGCGGGCCGCGACATCGGACGCCCGGATGGTGTAGCCGATGCGCTGCGCCACGGTTTTGAGCACCTCATCGCCAATCGAGTGACCCAGGGTGTCGTTGACCTTTTTGAAACCATCGAGGTCCATGGCCAAAAGTGCCAACTCGCCGTGGTGACGCATGGCGCTCAGGATGCTGCGCTGCGCCAGCTCGTCGAACAGCAGGCGGTTGGGCAGCTCGGTCAGTGCATCGTGCTGGGCGAAAAACTTGACTTTGCGCATGGCATCCGCCGCCTGCAGCATGGCGGTGCCCACGGCTTGGGCCTCTTGCAACTCCAGGCTGGGCGGACTCACATCTTCCCCGCGCCCGAGTGCGAGCGCCGTGTCATTAAGCTGCTGAACCGATGACATGACCTTGGCCCCTGCCCGCCGCGCCAGCCAAAACCCCAGCCCCAAGGCCAGCACCAAGCCAAGCAACACTTGGGCAAGCTGGGCAAACAGGTCGTCATACAGGCTGCGCTGCGGTGCTGCAGCCACCACCGTCCAGCCCCAGCGGTCTGAGGTGCTGAACCCGGTGAATGCCGGCACATTGTCTTTGGTCACCGACTCCAAAAAGCCGGATGAATTGCCGTCCATGGCCTGCTGCACCTTCAGCCCAACCGGCTGGCCTATGAATTTCAAGGGGTCACGCGAGCGACCCACGATCGTGCGGCTGCGGTCGAGCACCGCGATGAGCCAGCCGTCCGGCAACGGGCGCTGGGCGATAAGGCGGTTGATGTAGTCGGGCTTCAGGCCCATGTTCAGGCTGTAAACGACCTTCTCATTGACCACGACCGGCACCCCGACCGCCATGATGTGCGCTTGCGTCGTTACGCCCTTGAAAAGATCGGTGAGCACCGTCTCGCGCTGGGCAAACACCTGCTGAAGCTGGGCGGGTGTGCCCGTTTTGGGCAAAGCTGCACCAAAGGGGAACAAGGTGTTGAGCACCTGCAGGCCTTTGGCGTCCGTCAACACATAGTTGAGCGCCATGTCAGGTGCCACGATGTTGTTAGTAGCGAACTGATGAAAGCCCTTGAGATCGCCACGCGCCAACTCAGGGGCTGTAGCCATGACCTTGAGGCCGGACTCGGTGGCAGCGAGCTCCCGCTCGATCTCCGCCTGAATCGCACGCGCCAAGAGCACGGTCTGTTGCTCAAAGCCCTCCCGTTGCAATCGGTAGTTGCTGTAAGCCAACCAAGCGCAAATCATCACCGTCGGCAGCACACTGAAGATGACCAGCATCCGCAGCGCGCGCCGCAATGACACACTGCGCCGCACACGTATCCGGTTTGGCATGTGATGGCCGTCCCGCGTTGTAGTTAATCGTTTTCCTCTGTCTGCACTATGGCAGAGGACGCTTATCAGAACAACTACAAGGAAAAAAACTTACCCCATTCCCGTGTGGGCCACGCTGTGGATAACCCTAGGCACAAGCCGCCAAATCCGCGCCAGCATTGGGCTGCAACACGATGCCTATTTTTTAGGCAATTTCAAATTTTGCGAATAAGAAAAAACGGCGTTTTGTCAATGAGGGAAAGTTTTGTGTTAGCACTTGCGGTGAATCGGTGTAGACGTGAAAAGCGACGCCCCTGAGACCCGAATTACCCCTCAAAACTGTGTGCCACTCTGTGGATAACTTTGTTTACAACCGACAAAACCCGCACAAACAGGGGCTTTGGCACCGTTGCCTGTAAAGTAGTCACTGCGGGAACCAATGCCGCTTTTCACGACTCTACCCGCGCTAAAACTTTTACACGCTGCAACAACATGACCATCAAGTCCCCCTCGTCTTCCGCCCTCGCTTCGCCCTCACTGCCCCAGCGCAGCCGCCTGCACCTGCTGGCACTGCCCGCCTTGCTGGGCTTGGGCGGTCTGGCCGGTTGCGGCGACAAGAAAGACGAGACGGCAGCGCCCGCTGCCAAATCCACGGCATTGAGCCCTGCACAGGCCTACGACAAGATTGCAGCCGAGGGCAAAGGCTTTACCGTGGGCGCACTCATGGCGGCCAACCCGGCTTATGTGTTGTTTGACCCCCAGTGCCCGCATTGCGGCCATTTGTGGACAGCGTCGCAAGCGTTGCTGCCCAAGGCCAAGTTTGTCTGGATCCCGGTGTCGTTTATCAACGGCAAGAGCGCTCCGCAGGGCGCTGCAATATTGACCGCCGCAAACCCCGCCGAGTTCATGGCCGCGCACGAGGCCTCGCTGCTGGCCGGCAGTGGTGGCACCCCGTTGCCAGCGTCAGTGCCGCCGGAGGTGGAAGCCATCATCAAGGCCAACACGGTGTTGTTCAATGACCTGGCTGCCGAATCGGTGCCCTACATGGTGGCCAAGAATGTCAAAACCGGCCAAGTGGTCGCCAATGCGGGTGCCATGCAAACGGCAGCGTTGGCTGAGTTTTTGGGTGTGAACTAAGCGCTACAGCACCGCGTAGCGGCCCGGGCGGTGGTTGACCGCAATAAACAGGTTCATGACCACTGCCGCCAACACCGAATAGGCGACCCGCACCGGGTCGACCACAGTGAGTGCCAGTAGCACGATGGTGCAGTCCATGCCCATTTGCACCATGCCGGCCCGCCAACCGCGTGAACGCTGCAAGTACAGCGACACAATGGTGGCGCCCCCCAAACTGGCCCGGTGCCGCGCCAGAAACAAGCACCCCGAGCCCAGAAGCAGGCCACCCAGCACCGCGGCATAGGCCGGGTGCAGCCGCTCGATGGCAAACAAGCGCGGCGACCACTCAGCCATGGCAGACAAGAAGCTGATGGCCACAAAGGTTTTGATCGTGAACTCGCGGCCCATGCGCTGCCAGGCGAACCAGTAAAACGGCAGGTTGATCAAAAAGAACAGCTTGCCCAGGCTGACGCCGGTCGCGTAGTGCAGCACAAACGCCGCCCCCGCTGTACCGCCGGTCAGCAGTCCTGCCTGGCCGAACAAAATCAGCGCAAGGCTCACGAACAAGGTTCCGGTAAAGATGGCCTGCGCATCCTCAAACCAGGTGTGCTGCTGCACCGCCCCCTGCAATGCGGAGGGCAGCTCAACCGGCCCGCGCGGGGGCTTTTCTGGGGCGTTGGGGGGTGTGGAGGTCGACATAGGCCTTACGGAGCAAGCATTGTGCCGTGCCGACCCGTGGCATGTTGACACGCTGCTTACCGGGCCAGCTGCTCACCAGCTGGAAGGGTCGACCTTGAAGTAGCCCTGCAACTCGCGGTAGAGCGCGGCGTCGTAGCTGCGCAAGGCCGCACCTTGCTCAAAAAAAGCTTCGGTGGCGACCGAGAAAAACTCCGCCGGGTCTTGCGCGCCATAGTGGTCCAGCAGCACCTGCTGGTGCATGAAGGCCTCGCCTTGCAGGCGCTCGTAGGCGGCGGTGAACACCGCCTTCCAGCGGGCGGGGTGGTGATCCGCATCACCGGGCAGTGGCAATGGTGCGCCGATCGCCTGGCCGTTTTCCTGGTCCAGCTGGTGCGCGAATTCATGGATGACGACGTTGTGGCCATCGTGCGCATCGGCAGCGCCTTGGAGCACGTCTTGCCAGGACAGAATGACCTGCCCTTCCGACCAGCTCTCACCGGCCAAAGAGCGCTGCTCGGCGTGCTGCACACCCGCCGCATCGGTGTGCTTGCGCTGCACGACAAAGGCTGCGGGGTACAGCAGTATCTGGCGCACTCCGGCAAAGTAGTCCGCCGGCAGCCCGCGGGTGCGGTTGAGCAGCAACAGGCAGGCATTGGCGGCGACCACGACCCGCATTTCTTCAGTCACCTGCAAACCATCGCAACCGATAAAGGTTTTTTCGGCCACAAAAACCTGGATGTGCTTTTTGAGCTGCAGCTGCAGGTCTGCCGGCAAACGGGCAAACAAGGGAACGCGCTTGCGCAGGTGTTTGCGCCACCCGGGCGGGAACGGTTGCTGTTGCAAGCGCTCGCGCCGCCAGCGCATCCAGCGCGGATACCCCAGCAGCCCGATCAGCAGCACCAACGCTGCAAGGCAAAAAATCAAAAAGGCCACAAGCTCTCCGTCAGCGGCGTTGCACTAGCCGGTTAACTGGAGCCCCTGCGGCCTTTTTCAAGCACGCCCGTCCATGCGGGGTGCCATACGGTCGGGGTTAGCGCGCTACCAGTACCGGCACCGAACTCTGGGCGACCACTTTGGCCGCCACACTGCCGAGCACCAGGCGTTCAATGCCCGAGCGCCCGTTGGAGCCGATCACGATCAAGTCTACGCCCAGCGTCTCTGCCGTTTGCACGATACCGCTCACGGCGGTGACATCTTCCACCAAGCGGACATCCAGCGCCACCACAGACCCCTCACGGCACAGGGCATCCACATGCGCATGGGCTTGGGCAGCGAGCTGCTGGCCGGCCGCCGCATAGGCCTGCAAACCGGCCGGATTGAGCTCGCCAATGCCGATATAGGGGTACGGGTCTGCCACATACAGAGCGGTGAGCTTGGCGCCGTGGGTGCGGGCCAAATCCACCGCCAAGCGGGACGCATGCTCTGAAGACGCAGAGCCGTCGGTTGCCAAAAGAATGTGTTTGAACATGGGAGCCTCCTGTAAATCGATGCCCTCACTGTGCGGGAAGGCGGCGCGACCGGTCTTGATCTGCGTCACACAGAGGCGCTGGCCCGGCTTACACGGTCTGTCACATGAGCGCGCTACACTGTTCTTCAAATACAAGGAGCGTAGAGATGCTGCGACTCTTCAAAGCACTAGCCGTCGTTGGCATATCACTCACCGTGTGGCTGCAGCCTGCAGCTGGGGCGACATCGCCCATGCAATACACCTATCCGCCCCCCGAGAGCGGCTCGGATGTGCGCATGCAGTTTTACTGGGATGTATTGCAGCTCGCCCTGGAAGAAACACGCCCCAAGTGGGGGCCGTTCCAGATGCAGCCAGCACCCAAAGTCATGACGCCTGCGCGCGCAGAAATGCAGCTGAGCAACAGCCAGGACATTTCCGTCATGGCGCGCACCACCAGCCAGGACCGTGAGCGCAAGCTCTTGCCCATCCGCTTGCCCCTGGACAAGGGCCTGACTGGCTACCGCCTGTTTTTGATCAAGGAGGTGAACCAGCCCGCTTTCAGCGGCATTCGCAGCACCAGCGAGTTGCGGCAGTTCACCATCGGGCAGGCCGCGAACTGGATCGATGTGGACATCTTGCGCAACGCCGGCCTGGAGGTCGTTACCGCACCGACGTATGAGAGCCTGTTCCCCATGTTGAGCGCGGGGCGGTATGACCTGTTCTCGCGCGGTGTGAACGAAATCAGCGCAGAGCTGGCTTCCAACATCGGCAGCTACCCCGACCTCGCGGTGGAAAGAAAACTGCTGCTCTACTACCCCCTGCCCCGCTACTTTTTCTTCACCCGATCGCCCGAAGGTGAAAAGCTGGCCCAACGGGTCGAGGAAGGCTTGAAGCTGTTGATGCGCAATGGCAAGTTCCAAAAGCGCTATCTGGTCTTCAAGAAAAGCATCCTCGCGGACCTGAGTCTCTCGGGCCGGCGGGTGATCCGCATCACCAACCCCACGCTCTCGCCCGAGACGCCTTTGGCAGACAAAGAGTTGTGGGACACCCTGGAGACCGAGCTCCGCTAAGCCCGGCCACAGCCACCACCGCCTAAAACAACGACAAGTTTTCTGGCGGAGGGGTCTGGGGTTTGGCGTTGCGCGCAGCCGCAGGGGCCGCACGTGGCACCGGGGCGGGCTCAGCGTGCATTTGCTCGGCGGGAAAGCGCGTCATGAACGCCATTGCCTGCTGCGGGCTGGCATGCAACCAATCGGCGAAATGCGCAGCGGGCACGATCACCGGCATGCGCTTTTCATCCCCGGGGCGGTGCATCCGGCCCATCACCGGATGGCCATCGGCATTGACCGTGAGCAAGGTAAAGCTGTCGGCCTGCTCACCACTGGCTTTGTCGGTCCAACGCTCCCACAGGCCGGCTACCGCAAACGGCGCTTGGTCGTGCATGGCCATCCGCCAGCGGGTGGCCCGGCCGCCTTGGGTGGCGGCATCTTCCCAGCAGGGTTCAAAAAAGCACTCCATCGGCACCAGCGCCCACTGGCGGGCCGCCCAGGCATGGCGAAAACTGGGCTTGATAGCCACTGTCTCACTGCGGGCGTTGTAAGTGCCGCGGGCTAACTCACGGGCGTGGCGGGCGTCTTTGCTCCAGGGCGGCACCAGCCCGAACTGCGCCAGCTGCACCGCGGCTACACCGGAACTGCGCACCACCACCGGGGCGTTATATCCGGGATAGGTTTCTGCCGGCCAGCCGGTTGCGGCCGGGGCCACTGTGCCCAGGCGCTTGTCTAAAAAGTCAGTCCGGGCCGAGGGAATGAAGTTGGTGCACATCAGACAATTGCTATAAAAATCATAGCTATCAGCGCAGGTATATCGTGCGCTACCTGCTGATTTGACTCTTATTCGGCCTCAGGCTCTGGTGCAGCACCTTGGCCGGCGGCGGCCTCCCGCTCGTCGCTGTGGCGGGGCTGCGCCGGGCGCTTAACCTTCTTGAGGCGGATAAGGCGGGCCATTTCGATGGCGTCTTTTTTCATCTGGCGCTCGGCGTCGATCTGCTTGCCCTCGGCCAACAACTGGGCAAATTGCTCCGGCGTCTCCAGGGTGATGCGACCCAGCACTGCGCTGCGGAAGTCGTGGATCACGATCTCGGCGGCTTTGTTGAGGTTGATGCGCCCGCCCGACTGCAAGGCACCGCGCTTGCGGCCAATGGCGTCCAGCAGCTGCTCGTCGGTTTGCCCGGCCACGCCTGTCAGTTTGTAGCGCGCTTCCAGTGTGGCGGGATAGTGCTGGCGCAGGTAGTCCAGCAGCTCGAGTGCCACTTCTTCTTCATCGAAGGCGTTTTTGCCGATGGCGCCGCTGGCCGCCAGGTTGTAGCCGCTCTTGGCCACGATGATGCGGGGCCACAGCACGCCGGGCGTGTCGTAGAGATAAAAGTCGTCGGCGATGGTGATGCGCTGTTCGATCTTGGTGACACCGGCCTCGTCGCCGGTTTTGGCGGCGCGCTTGCCCTTGAGGGTGTTGATCAGCGTGGACTTGCCCACGTTGGGAATGCCGCAAATCAGCACTCGCATCGGCTTTGCCATGCCGCCCCGGTTGGGGGCCAGCTCGTGGCAGGCGGCCACCAGCGCTTTGGCGGGGGTGGTCATGCTCGCATCGAGCGGGAGGGCGCGAACGCCGGGCATGGCGTTGTAATGCGCCAGCCAGAGGGCGGTGCGCTCGGGGTCGGCCAGGTCTTGTTTGTTGAGCACTTTGAGCGCGGGCTTGCCTGCTGTGAGCTCGGCAAGCATGGGGTTGGCGCTGGAGCCGGGCAAGCGGGAGTCCAGCAGTTCAATCACCACATCGATTTCTTTGATGCGCTCTTGAATCGCCTTGCGGGTCAGGTGCATATGCCCCGGGAACCACTGAATTGCCATGCCGTGTGTCTTTCTGCCTGTCGCTAAACCTTGCATTGTCCCGTATGTGGCCGCCACGCGCCGCTTAGACAGCAGCCCCTAGGAAACAGGCGGTATTTAAGGTGCCTTCACTAGGGGGGATCTTGAGAATCCAAGTATTCCCTCACGATTTCACTTTGCAGGAGCTGCACATGCGCACGACCACCCTTACCCTCGCCACCAACGACCTGATCACCACTTACGGCAACACTGCCAAAAACGTGATCAACGCCTACCGCGTGGGCAATGCCCGCGCCGCCAGCTACGTTGAAAAAACCTGGTCAGCCGCTGTGCAAAAAGCCGGCAAGCGCATCAGCGGCGAAGTTCGCCGCAACGCCCTCAACGCCCAGAAAAAGCTCACCGGCTACTACGTGCAAGGCGTGACCTTTACCACCGACGGTGCAGACGCTGCCGTCGACAAAGCCGTCGAGCTGGCCGGCAAAAGCCTGGAACAAGTGGCAGTGAACGCCACCCGTTTTGAGCAAACCACCGGCCTGAGCACACTGGGCACCGTGGCCAACGCCGCAGTGCCTGCCGTGGTGGCTGTGAACAAAGTGGCCGCCAAGCTGGAAGCCAAGAGCAGCGACTTGGCTATCCGCCTGGCCGGCTCGAAAGTCAAAGCCAAGGCTGCGGGCGCCAAGCGTGTGGTGAAAAAGGCGGTGCGCAAGGCCGCACCCCGCGTGCGCAAAGCCGCTGCTGCTGCTGCTGTAGAAGCAGCAGTCGCGGTTTAAGCAGCTGCTGTGCTGCGGCGCCCTGCCAACAAGCGGTGGGGTGCCAAAAACTCTTTAAGGTAGACATCAAACGGCATGGTGTCTGCCGCCTCGATGGCGCGCTGGTCGCTCCACGACACCGCGGACTCTTGCTCAAAGAGGGCCTGCTGCGCAGCAGGCAAGGCCTGCGCCAGCATGGCATCCCGCGTGCGGTTGCTTTGCGCCAGCACGAAGGCCGCGAACGAACCCCCATGGTCTTTTTGCATCGCCTGCAGCACCCGGGCGGATGGCAGGGTATCCGGCTGATCCAGCCCCACTGTGGCCGCTTGCAATGCAGCGGTGTACAGCGTGTTGCCATGGGCCGCATCTAGTGCCTGCGCAAAAGGCTGCATCTGGGCCAAGAGATCGCGCCCCCAATCGACCAGGGTGACCGGCTGCCCGTCGCGCTGCAATAGCAAACCGGGTTGGCGGCCTCGCTCAGCCACGTCTTGTTGGTTGCGCGCCAGCGCTGTGATCTCGGCGGGCGAATCGTCCGGGCTGGCGGTGCCCAGGCTGTGCAGCAAAAACACATCAATAAAGCGCATGGTGCTGCTGTTGATACCCACCAGCTCAAAGGGATCGAGGTCCATCAGCCGCACTTCCACATATTCGACGCCGCGCTCGCGCAGCGCGTGCAGCGGCCGCTCGCCAGGGAAAGTGACCCGCTTGGGGCGGATGGTGCCGTAAAACTCGTTTTCGATTTGCAGCAGGCTGGTCGCCAGCTGGCGGTAGGCCCCGTCAGGGCCTTGCACGCCAATGGCCTCGTAAGCCGGGTAGGCTTGGGTCAACGCGCCTTGCAAAGAGTGGCCGTAGCCCTCCAGGCTGTTGTAACTCACCGCGAGCGACGATTGCGCGTCGCTCTGGTAGCCCAGCCGCCCCATGCGCAGCGAAGTGGCATAGGGCAAATACATGGTGCCTTCGCTCAAGGGCTGCAGCTGGTGCTGGCGGCCCGCCACAAAGGTGGAACACACCGCAGGCGAGGCGCCAAACAAATACAACAACAAAAACGCATGGCGCCGGAAATTGCGGATCAACCCGAAATACGCTTCGCTGGACACATCCGGCATCGACCAGTTGTAGTGAATGCCCGAGATGGTTTGCATGCGCCGGCCATAGCGGTTGCCCAAGCCCATGCGGTACACGGTTTTGGAGCGGCCCACATTCGAGGTGCCATATTGGCCTAGCGGAATCGCATCGTCATCAGGCAAACAACACGGCATGCTCGACACCCACAGCCTCTCTTCGCCCATGCTCTGCAGGGTAAAGCGCTGCACATCGGTGAGCTCTTGCAGGCAGTCTTCAGGCTGGGCGTGCACACCGGTTATGAGCTCCACCTGGGACTCACTAAAGTCGGTGGTGATGTGCGGATGCGTCAGGGCCGAGCCCATGGCCGGGGGGTGCGGCGTCATCGCCAGACTGCCGCTGGGGAGTGCGCGCAGGCTTTCTTTTTCCAGCCCGCGGCGGATCCCGCGGAGCCGTTCGGGAGTCAGGGCGCTGAAGGCCTCTTGTGTGTTATCCATGACCAAAGGCCCTTCAGAAATCAAACGGGGGGCAAAGGTACCACAGGCGCATGAAACGTGCAGAGCAGCGGTTTCCCCCCGGGCATGAGGGCCTAGATAGCGTTGTTTCCCGCTATTTCAAGGCTTTGCGCTTTGGCACAAACATGAATAATGGTGCCATGGGTGTAACCGAAATCATCATCTGGTCATGCTTGCTCGGGGGCCTGCTGACCCTGAGCTGCGGGGCCGTGGGTGAAATTTTGAGCGACAACAACCCGGGCGCCTGGCGCGCCTTGTCTTATGTGCTCGTGCTCGGTGGCTCCGGCGTAGTCGGCAGCGGGCTGCCTTTGGCCTTGTTCCCCGACCTCTCCCCCCAGACGCTGCAAACGGTGCAGAGCATCATCAGCCCCCTCAGCGGTGCGCTGGTGCTGTGGTACTTGGGCGTCTGGCTGGGTGTGGCGCTGGTCGACCGGATGCTCTACGTCACTATCAATTGGGGCGCTGCGGCCATGGTGAGCGTGGCGGCCTTGCAGGCGCTTATTGGCCTGGGGCTTATCAGCACCGGCAGCCTCAACCCCTTGTGGATTTCTGCGGTGGTGTGCACCACCGGTGTTTTGTTTGCACTGCATGCCAGTGTGCGGGCCTACCGGCTGGGCGACGACCTGGCCCGCTGGATGGCGGTGGCGTGCGGCTTTCTGGCGGTGATGGTCGTCGGGCTCTACACCTGCGCGCTATGGCCTACGGCTATTCCGGTCGGTGGCAAAGCCGTGATTGCACTGTGCGCGCTGGTTCACTTTTTGATGGGCATCCGCTTGTCCATGCGGCGCAACCAGGCCAACAGCCGGCTCAAGCGGCGTGCCAGCGACACCGTGGGTTTTGACCGGGCCACAGGCCTGCCCACCGGCTCGGTGTTGCTCACCAAGGTGGACGATGC
>JAIXVK010000616.1 GCA_027483085.1 Comamonadaceae bacterium
CGATCAAAGTGCCAAGCAAACAGCCGATGAAGGCATAAATCAGGTTCTGGCCGGTGAAGGCCACGCCAAAGCCGAGGGCTAGGTTGTCAAAGAGTTCCATGGTGTGCAGTTCCTGTCGATGGTTCAGTCGTGGCTTAGGCGGTGAAGTAAGCAGGCCAAACCGGGAACTGCAGTTTGAGGAGAACGATGAAGGCGACGTAGCTCAGGAGTGCCAAGACAGTAGCCAACACAGCGACTTCCTTGAACTTGTGCTCATCACCAGCGTGGCTGGCGATGTAGGTGAGCAGGTAGATACCGACGATCAGGCCCAGAGGTTTCAAGCCGATCATGGGCAGGCCGCCGATGCAGGCTCCGAACACCAGGTTGGCGGTGATGATGAAGAACAGCGGCTTCCAGGCGAATTTGCCTACCTTGTCGCCGTCTTCGGTTTCCACGACCAGCGAGGTGAAGGTGACTGCGATGCCGATGATGGCAAGGAGCACTCCGAGCACGAGGGGGAAGTAGCCGGGGCCCATCTTCGCACCGCTGCCCAAACTGTACTGAGTGGCGCCGGCCGCAAAGCCGGCCCCCACCACCACGAACATCAGCCCTGAAAAGAAGTTCTTTTGACTTTTGATTCTCACGTTATGTCTCACTCATTGTTTTTGGAAACGTGAAAATTCTTAGTCCTTCAGAGAGTTCAGCACCCGGTCCACCATTACGCCGGCTTGGCCGAGGTTGTTCATCGGATCGCAGAAGCCCTCCAGCTGTTCGCGGGTGACGTGTTTGTTGATCTCGGGGTGCTCAGCCAGCAGCTCAATCAGGTGGCGCTTTTGCTTGAGGGCTTCGCGGCAGATGTCATAGACCAGGTCGTGTGCGTACTCACGGCCGATGTAGGGGCCCATGCCCATCATCACGGCTTCGGACATGACCAAACCATGGGTCATGTCGATGTTGCTGCGCATCTGCGCGGCGTCCACTTCCAGGCCGGCCAGGATGAATTTGGTTTGCTTGAGTGCGCCGGACATCAGGCAGAAGATCTCGGGCATGGCCACCCATTCGATCTCCCAAGGGCCGGTGGAACGCTCGTGGTCGGCCACCATGGCATCCATCAGGGATGCGGCCAGCTGGCGCACTACCGAGATGTTGGCGTGGATGTACAGGCAAGAAATCGGGTTGCGCTTTTGCGGCATGGTGGAGGACGAGCCGCGGCCGGGGGCATAGGGCTCGAACACTTCGGCCACTTCGGTTTGCATCAACAGCTTGACGTCCATCGCGATCTTGCCCAGCGAGCCACCCACGATGCCGAGAAAGGCACCCACTTCTGCAAAGTTGTCGCGCACGGTGTGCCAAGAGATCAGCGGTTGGCCGAGGCCCAGTTCCTTCATCAGGCCGGCTTGGGTTTCCATGGCGCCGGTTTCCAGTGAGGACAAGGTGCCCGATGCACCGCCGAACTCGCCAACCAACACGCGGGGCTTGAGTTGCTCCAATCGCTCGCGGTGACGCTCAATGCCCGCGAGGATGCTCGCCATCTTGTAGCCGAAGGTGATGGGGGTGGCTTGTTGCAGGTTGCTGCGGCCGATGATGGGGGTATCGCGGTGCGCTTTGGCCAGCTTGGCCAGTGAACCCGAGATGTCTTTCAAGTCTGCTTCGACCAAGGCCAAAGCTTCACGGATCTGCAGCACGGCGGCTGTGTCGGTGATGTCTTGGGTGGTTGCGCCCCAGTGGCAATACTCGCCCAGCTTGTCGCGGCAGTTGGCGTTGATCTGGTTGACCACCGCAATGATGGGATAGCCAATCTGCTCGGTTTTGGCCTTGAGCTTGACCCAGTCGATCTGGCTGGGTTCGCAGTTCTTCACGATTTCGTCAGCTGCTTCTTTCGGGATGATGCCCAACTCGCCTTGCACTTTGGCCAGGGCGCGTTCAATGTCGAGGTACTTGGCCGTGCGGTTTTCGTCCGACCAGACTTGGCGCATCGCGGCGTCGCTGAACATGTCGGTGAAAATCTTGGAGTCGATGATGGTGGAAGACATTTTGTTGTTCCTTCTGTTGAGACGTAATGAAGAGGGTTTGGAGCGGCTTCAGGCGGCCGCTTGTGAAAATTGTTGGAGGTTCAGGATGCGTTGGGCGCGCAGGTAGACAGGTTTGTCCACCATCTTTCCCTGCACCTGGAGCGCACCCGTGGGGCCATTGCTTGCGTGTGCAGCATCCCAAGCGGTGACAACTTCCCGGGCCCAATCGACCTCCGCAGGCAAGGGAGCCAAGGCACGGCGTACGCCTGCCAATTGGGCGGGGTGGATGCACATCTTGGCGCCGAACCCGAGGCGCATGGCCTCCTGCATATCGGCGAGGGTGTGCTCGGCCAGCACCGAGGGCGTAACGCCCGCCACCGGCGCGGCGAGCCCTGCGGCCCGCGAGGCCAACACCAGCTGAGAGGCTGCTAGCGTGAGCGTAGGGCTGTCGGCGGGGATGTTCAGGTCCACCATCAGGTCCAGTGCACCCAGCGCGAGCCGGGTGACTGATGCGTGGCTGGCGATGGATTGGCAGGCGGCGATGCCGGCTGCGGTTTCCACCAAGGCGAGCAACTCTGTGTCAGCTTGCATGACGTTACGTACAGTTTGCAGGTCTGCAGCGCGTTCCGCTTTGGCCAGCATGACGCCGCAGGCCGGCAAGGTGCGCAGCAGGGCCAGGTCGTCAGCAAAGAATTCGCTTCGAGCGTCGTTGAGGCGCACCATCAGCCGCTGCGGTGGCAAGGTGGTGGAGGCAGCGTGCATCCAGGTGTGGATCGCCTGCCGTGCTGCAGCTTTGTCCGCAGGCGCAACCGCATCTTCCAGATCCAGTATGACGCGCTCGGCCTCGCTTGCTGCCGCTTTGGCGAAGCGCTCCGGGCGATTGCCCGGAACGAAGAGGTAGGTGTAGGGGGCCAGCGTGCTCATGCGGCGCTCACACTGCGGCTTCGGTGCGCAGGGCATCTATCTGTGCTGCGCTGTAGCCCAGGCTGCCAAGAATGGCGCCGGTGTGCTCGCCCAATGCAGGCACCGGGTCCATGCGGGCGGCGCCGTGTTGCCAACTGCCGGGTGGTATCAGGGCCGGCACAGTGCCTTTGGCGGTTTCAACCGTCGTCCAGCGCTGGCGGGCTTTGAGCTGGGGGTGCTCCCACACTTCGGCCATGGTGTTGACTTGTGCATTCGCGATGCCGGCATCTTCCAAGCGCTGCGCCACATCTGCGGCGGTGAGGCTGGAGAAGGCTTCCAGGATCAGGGCAGACAGCTCTGCGCGCTGGGCACTGCGCTTGGCATTGCTGGCGAAGCGTTCTTCGCTGGCGAGTTCGGGTTGCAGCAAAACCTTGTCGCAGAAGATCTTCCACTCCCGCTCGTTTTGCAGACCGAGCATGACGGTCTTGCCATCTCCGGCGGCAAAAGGGCCATAGGGGTAAATGGTGGCGTGGCTGGCACCGGTGCGCGCCGGGGGGGCAGCACCTTCGAAAGCGTAATACAGCGGATAGTTCATCCACTCGCCCAGGGCTTCAAGCATCGAGATGTCGATGCGTTGTCCTTGACCGGTTTGCTGGCGGTGCATCAGCGCGGCCAGGATGTTGGTGTAGGCATACATGCCGGCGGCAATATCGGCAATGGATGGGCCGGCCTTGGACGGTGTATCCGGCGTACCGGTGACGGAGACGAAGCCGGCTTCGCTCTGGATCAACAGGTCATAAGCCTTCTTGTCACGGTAAGGGCCGTCGCTGCCGTAGCCGGAGATATCGCAGACGATGATGCCGGGCTTGACCTTGGAGAGTGCTTCGTATGACAAGCCTAGCCGTGCGGCGGCGCCCGGTGCCAAGTTTTGCACCACGACGTCCGCTTCTTCGATGATCAGGCGCATCAGAATTTTTTGCGCTTCATCGTGTTTGACGTCCAGGGTCAGGCTCTCTTTGGAGCGGTTGGTCCAGACAAAGTGCGAGGCCAGACCACGCACACGCTCGTCGTAACCCCGGGCAAAGTCGCCGGTGCCGGGGCGTTCAATCTTGATGACACGGGCACCCATATCGGCCAGTTGTCGGGTGGCAAAGGGCGCTGCAATGGCGTGTTCCAGCGTGACAACGGTGATGCCTTTGAGAGGTTGCATAGCGATGAGATAGAGGGGTCAGGGTTTCAGGCAAGCGTGGCAGTGGCATCCATGGTCAGAAACCCTTCATGGTCTCTGCCCCATAGGCGCACTGTCTTGCCGTCTGCAGACGGCTCTCCGTGTACGGAGAAGGGGTGGATGTCAAACGTGGGCCGCACGGCCTTGAATTCGAAATGGCGCACCACTGCATCGGGCTTGTTGCTGCGCAACAGGTCCATCAGCAAAGTGGCAATCAGCGGGCCATGAACGATGAGGCCGGGGTAGCCTTCCACTTCAGTGACGTATTTGCGGTCGTAGTGAATGCGGTGACCGTTGAATGTCAGCGCCGAGTAGCGGAACAACAGAACGTCATCCGGCACGATGTGGCGCTCCCATGCAAATGCAGCCGGCGCGGGTGTAGGCGCGGGCACCACGTCATCCGGCCTGGGGGCATCGCGGTACACGATGTTGTGGTGTTCGGTGAGTGCCGGGTGGCCCTCGCCATTGCGCCTGATCTCGTGGCGCACCTTCACAAAGATCAGGTTGCCGGTGCGTCCGGATTTTTCCGTCACGTCAACGATGGTGGACGTACGTTGCAGCGCATCTCCCACCAACAGAGGCTGATGGAAGGTGAAGTCGCTGCTCGCCCACATCCGGCGTGGCAGGGGCACAGGCGGCAAGAAGCTGCCACGTTTGGCATGGCCGTCGGCGCCGATTTCTGATTGGGCGTACATCGGCAAGAAATACAGCCAGTGCCAGAGGTACGGCAGGGGGGTGCCGGGGGCGGGGCGTTGCCCTGCCAGAGGCGCAGGCCAGTCCAGTGTGGCTGAGAGCGCGGCATACGGTGTGGCGGTGGCAATGTCGCCCACGGTTTCGCTACGGCCGATCCAGTCTTGCAAATTCATGCTGCGTGCTCCCCGGCTCAATCGATTTGAATCTTGGCCGCGGTCACCACCGCTTTCCAATGGGCAGCTTCTTTCTTGACGAAGGCTTTGAGCTGGTCTGGGGTGCCTGTTTCGACTTCTGCGCCCTGGTCCTCAATCTTCTTCTCGGTCGCTTTGTCGGTCAGGATGGCGTTCATCTCTTTGTTCAACTTGTCGATGACGGCTTTGGGGGTCTTGGCGGGCGCAAACATTGCGTACCACTGCGACATGTTGACGTTGGCAATGCCTTGCTCAGCCAGCGTGGGCAGTTCCGGCATCACGATGGAGCGTTTCTCGCCGGCAATGCCCAGTGCGCGCAGCTTGCCGCCCTTGACCTGCGGGTAGGCGGTAAACATGCTGGGGAACATGAGCTGGGTGCTGCCCGCAATGGTGTCCACGACGGCGGGTGCAGAGCCCTTGTACGGAATGCCCTGCATTTCCAAAGCTGCGGACATCCGGAACAACTCGCCTGCAATGTGGGGGGCGGTGCCATTGCCCGCGCTCGCGTAGTTGAAAGTGTTGGGCTTGGCTTTGATCAGCTGGACCAGTTCCTTCGCGTTCTTGGCCGGCACGTTGTTGTTCACGACCAGTACGGTAGGGGATGCAGCAATCATGCCGATGGGCTCGAAGTCAGTGACCGGGTCGTACTTCAGCTTTTGCAGGGCCGGGTTGATGCCATGGGTAGCTATGTAGCCGAGCATGATGGTGTAACCGTCTGGCGCAGCTTTGGCCACATGTTCAGAGGCAATGGCGCCGCCGGCACCGGCCTTGTTTTCTACTACTACGGGTTGGCCGAGTTTGGCACTGAGGCCTTGGCCGATGATCCGGGCAATCGCGTCATTCGCGCCGCCCGCAGCCGTCGGGACCACGATGGTGATGGTTTTTTCAGGCCATGCTTGGGCGAGTGCCTGTGAAAGCGGGGTAAACAGTGCGCCAAGGGCAAAGGTGGCGGTGAGCAAGTTCTTCAAGGGCATAACCGTGTCTCCTGATTGTTGTGAGCCGGATGTTGCGCTGTTGCCGTTGATTTGTGAATTGCAACTTTTGCTAACATTGGTGCATGGCACGCATCAATTTTGATTTACAGCAATTGCAGGCTTTTGTGGCCGTGGCGGAGCGGGGCAGCTTCCGCGCCGCGGCAGACGAGATCCATTTGTCGTCTCCGGCGTTGAGCCGGCGGATCGAGCGGCTGGAGTCCATCCTGGGCGCCAAGCTGTTTAACCGCACCACCCGCGATGTGAAGTTGACGCCGCTGGGGCGCACTTTTCTCGAGCGCGCCCGTGCTGCGCTGGACGATCTGGAAGCAGCCATGCTCGGCATCTCTGACATCGCCGGAAGCCGCATAGGGCGGGTGACTGTGGCCTGTGTGCCCTCGGCGGCGCTACACTTTTTGCCCTCGGTGGTCAGTTCCTTCAGCGACAAGTTTCCGAAGATTCGCATCCGCTTGATGGATGAGGCCGCCGGCCAAGTGGTGGCCAGTGTGCTGGCGGGCGAGTGCGACTTCGGCATTGCGTTTATGGGCAACCAGGTGCCGGGGGTGGACTTTCTGCCGATTCATGATGACGAGTTTGTGCTCGCCATGCCCCGCGGACACGCCATGGCCAAGCGCCGTTCCGTGGCGTGGGCAGATTTGGCTGATGAAAAGTTGATTGCCGTCGCGCGCAGCAGTGGCAACCGCCAGCTGCTGGACGATGCCTTGGCCCGCGCTGGCTGTAACCCCTCTTACCGTTTTGAAGTCAGCCACATTGCCACCCTGCTAGGCATGGTGGAGGCGGGGTTGGGCATGGCGGCAGTGCCGCGGCTGGCGTTACCCGCAAACCACCCTACCTTGGTGGGGGTGGCTTTACGGCAGCCGGCGGTGTCCCGGCAACTGGGGCTTACCACTTTGCATGGCGCTACCCTGAGTGCGCCTTCACAGGTGTTTTACGAGCACCTCCGCGCAGCGCTTCAGGCCAAGAAAAAGCCTAAGGCGTGAGCGTGGTCGGCACCGCCACATCCAGCATGCCGGGGTAGTCGCGGCTGAAGTGCAGGCCGCGGCTCTCGTGGCGGGCTTGGGCGCTTTTCACAATCAGGTCGGCTACCTGCACCAGGTTGCGCAGCTCCAGCAGGTCGCGGGTGACGTGGAAGTGCGCATAGAACTCGGCAATCTCGTCTTGCAGCAGCGCGATGCGGTGGGCCGCACGCTCCAGCCGCTTGTTGGTGCGCACGATGCCCACGTAGTCCCACATGAAACGGCGCAGCTCGTCCCAGTTGTGGGAGATGACCACGCTCTCATCCGCATCGGTCACACGGCTGTCGTCCCAGGCGGGCAGTTGGCGCGGTGCTTCAGAGCTGCCATTGGCGAGCTCGCTTGTAATCAAAGCAGTAGCGGATCGAGCAAACACCATGCACTCCACCAGCGAGTTGCTGGCCAGCCGGTTGGCACCGTGCAGGCCGGTGCAGGCGGTTTCGCCCACGGCGTAAAGGCCCTCTACATCGGTGCGGGCATCGAGGTCGGTGACCACGCCGCCGCAGGTGTAGTGGGCCGCCGGCACCACAGGGATGGGCTGCTTGGCCATGTCGATGCCCAGCTCCAGGCAGCGGGCGTAGATGTTGGGGAAGTGCTCTTGGATGAAGCTCAGCGGCTGGTGTGAGA
>JAIXVK010000272.1 GCA_027483085.1 Comamonadaceae bacterium
CCAACTTCACGGCCGACAAGAAAAAGCAGATCCTCGACCGCCTGACCGCGGCCGAAGGCCTCGAACGTTACCTGCACACCAAGTACGTGGGCCAGAAGCGCTTCTCCCTCGAAGGTGGCGAGAGCTTTATTGCCGCCATGGACGAGCTGATCCAGCAAGCCGGCGCCAAGGGCATTCAGGAAATCGTGATCGGCATGGCCCACCGCGGCCGCCTGAACGTGCTGGTAAACACCCTGGGCAAGATGCCTGCGGACCTGTTCGCTGAGTTTGACCACACCGCCCCTGAAGACCTGCCTGCCGGTGACGTGAAGTACCACCAAGGTTTCAGCTCTGATGTCTCCACCGCTGGCGGCCCCGTTCACCTGTCTCTGGCGTTCAACCCATCTCACCTGGAAATCGTGAACCCGGTGGTCGAAGGCTCTGTACGCGCCCGTATGGACCGCCGCGATGACCCCAAGGGTTCCCAAGTGCTGCCCGTGCTGGTGCACGGCGATGCGGCCTTCGGCGGCCAAGGTGTCAACCAGGAAACATTGGCTTTGGCCCAGACCCGTGGTTACACCACTGGCGGTACAGTGCACCTGATCATTAACAACCAGATCGGCTTCACCACCTCTGACCCCCGTGATATGCGCTCCAGCGCGTTCTGTACCGATATCGTGAAGATGGTTGAGTCGCCGGTGTTGCACGTGAACGGTGATGATCCGGAAGCCGTGGTGTTGGCGACCCAGCTGGCGCTGGAGTTCCGCATGGAATTCGGCCAGGATGTGGTGGTGGATATCACTTGCTATCGCAAGCTGGGCCACAACGAGCAAGACACGCCTTCGCTCACACAGCCTTTGATGTACAAAAAGATCAGTGCCCACCCAGGCACCCGCAAGTTGTACGCAGACAAGCTGGCCGCTCAAGGTTTGGGTGCCGAGCTTGGTGACTCCATGGTCAAGGAATACCGCGCTGCCATGGATGCCGGTAAGCACACCGTGGACCCCGTACTGACCAACTTCAAGAGCAAGTACGCGGTGGACTGGTCTCCATTCCTCGGCAAAAAGTGGACGGATGCCGGCGATACCGCCATTCCGTTGACCGAGTGGAAGCGTTTGTCGGAAAAGCTGACAACCATCCCTGAGAGCGTCACACCTCACCAGCTGGTGAAAAAGGTTTATGACGATCGCGCAGCCATGGGCCGCGGCGAAATCAATGTGGATTGGGGCATGGGCGAGCACATGGCCTTCGCATCCTTGGTGGCCAGCGGCTACCCCGTCCGTTTGTCGGGCGAAGATTGCGGACGCGGTACCTTTACCCACCGCCATGCCGTGATTCACGACCAGAAGCGTGAAAAATGGGATGCCGGTACCTATGTGCCCTTGCAAAACGTGGCCGATAAGCAGGCTCCGTTTGTCGTGATCGACTCCATCCTGTCTGAAGAGGCGGTGTTGGGCTTTGAGTACGGCTACGCATCCAACGACCCGAACACCTTGGTGATCTGGGAGGCCCAGTTCGGCGACTTCGCCAACGGCGCTCAGGTGGTGATTGACCAGTTCATTGCGTCTGGCGAAGCGAAGTGGGGTCGTGTGAACGGCATCACTTTGATGCTGCCGCACGGCTACGAAGGCCAAGGCCCTGAGCACAGCTCAGCGCGTCTGGAGCGCTTCATGCAATTGGCAGCTGACACCAACATGCAGATCGTGCAGCCGACTACGGCCAGCCAGATCTTCCACGTGTTGCGTCGTCAGATGGTGCGCAACCTGCGCAAGCCGTTGATCATCATGACGCCCAAGAGCTTGTTGCGTAACAAGGACGCGACATCTCCGCTGTCCGAGTTCACCAAGGGTGCCTTCCAAACCGTCATCCCTGAGAGCAAAGAGCTCAAGGGCGACAAGGTCAAGCGCGTGATTGCCTGCTCTGGCAAGGTGTACTACGACTTGGTGAAAAAGCGCGAAGAAAAGGGTGACACCGATGTCGCCATCATCCGCGTGGAGCAGCTGTACCCGTTCCCGCACAAGGCATTTGCGACCGAACTGAAAAAGTACCCCAATGCCACCGACGTGGTGTGGTGCCAGGACGAGCCGCAAAACCAGGGCGCGTGGTTCTTTGTGCAGCATTACATCCACGAAAACATGTTGGACGGCCAAAAGCTGGGCTACTCCGGCCGCGCTGCTTCTGCATCGCCGGCAGTGGGCTATTCCCACCTGCACCAAGAGCAACAAAAGGCTCTGGTCGAAGGCGCTTTCGGCAAGTTGAAGGGCTTTGTTCTGACCAAGTAAGTCAGCAGCTCTTCACACCTACAACACATTACGGAAAGAATTTGATATGGCAATCGTAGAAGTCAAAGTCCCACAGCTGTCTGAATCTGTGGCGGAAGCAACCTTGTTGCAGTGGAAGAAAAAGGTCGGTGACGCGGTCGCGGTCGATGAGATCCTGATCGAAGTGGAAACCGACAAAGTGGTGATGGAAGTCCCCGCACCCTCCGCCGGCGTGCTGGTCGAATTGGTTGTGGCCGACGGCGCTACTGTGGCTGCCGAGCAGCTGATCGCTCGTATTGACACTGCTGCAGTGGCCGGTGCTGTGGCACCCGCTGCGGCTCCTGCTGCTGCGTCCGCAGCTGCTGCTCCGGTGGCAGCCGCTGCTGCGGCGAACAACTCTAAGGCAGGCGTTGCGATGCCGGCTGCAGCCAAGTTGCTGGCCGACAACGGCATTGCTGCTTCCAGCGTTGAAGGCACAGGCAAAGACGGCCGTATCACCAAGGGTGACGTGTTGGCTGCTGCCGCTGCTCCTAAAGTGGTAGCGGCTGCCGCAATCCCCACGGGCGCTCCTACCAAGTCTTTGCCTCAAGTGGCTGCACCTTCTGTGAATTTGGGTGATCGTCCTGAACAGCGCGTGCCCATGAGCCGTTTACGTGCGCGCGTGGCTGAGCGTTTGCTGCAGTCCCAGTCCACCAACGCCATCCTGACCACCTTCAACGAAATCAACATGGCTCCGGTCATGGACATGCGTAAGCGCATGCAAGAGCGTTTCGAGAAGGAACACGGCTGCAAGCTGGGCTTCATGAGCTTCTTCGTCAAGGCCGCTGTGCACGCCCTGAAGAAGTTCCCGGTGCTGAACGCGTCTGTCGATGGCACCGATATCGTGTACCACGGCTACTTCGACATCGGTATCGCCGTGGGCTCGCCCCGTGGCTTGGTGGTGCCCATCCTGCGCAATGCAGACCAGATGAGCTTTGCCGATATCGAGAAGAAGATTGCCGAGTTCGGCCAGAAGGCCAAGGACGGCAAGCTGGGCATTGAAGAAATGACCGGCGGTACCTTCTCCATCTCCAACGGCGGCACTTTCGGTTCCATGATGTCTACCCCCATCATCAACCCGCCCCAGTCCGCAATCTTGGGTGTGCACGCGACCAAAGATCGCGCCATGGTCGAGAACGGCCAGGTGGTAGTTCGCCCGATGAACTACTTCGCCATGTCCTATGACCACCGCATCATCGACGGCCGCGAAGCCGTTCTGGGCCTGGTGGCCATGAAGGAAGCGCTGGAAGATCCAGCTCGCTTGCTGTTTGATATCTGATCGGGTTCACCCCCGGGCGGCTTTGCCGCTTCCCCCTTGCAGGGGGCAACACCAGCGGCCCGGCATAGCCGGTTCCGCGGTGTTTCTGGAAGCAGGCACTGTGTTCCTGCTGAATCTCTGGAACTAGAAGCGAGAAATTCATGAGCAAACAATTTGACGTGGTCGTCATTGGCGGCGGCCCCGGTGGCTACATTGCCGCTATCCGCGCTGCCCAGCTGGGCTTCAATGTGGCCTGTATCGACGAGTGGAAGAATGCCGCTGGCGGCCCCGCTCCCGGCGGTACCTGCACCAACGTGGGTTGCATTCCTTCCAAGGCTTTGTTGCAATCTTCTGAGCACTTCAACCACGCCAACCACCACTTTGCCGAACACGGCATTACGGCTACAGGCGTGAGCATGGATGTGGCCAAGATGCTCGCCCGCAAGAACACCATGGTTAAGCAAAACAACGACGGCATCTTGTACTTGTTCAAAAAGAACAAGATTGCGTTTTTCCACGGTCGTGGCTCTTTCGTCAAAGCCGCTGAAGGTGGCTACGATATCAAGGTGGCCGGCGCTGCCGAAGAAATCATCACCGGCAAGCAAATCATCATCGCGACAGGCTCCAATGCCCGCGCATTGCCCGGTACGCCTTTTGATGAAGTCAATGTGTTGTCCAACGACGGGGCTTTGAACATCGGTGAAGTGCCCAAGAAGTTGGGCCTGATCGGCTCCGGCGTGATCGGTCTCGAAATGGGCTCGGTATGGAAGCGTTTGGGCTCCGAAGTCACTATTTTGGAAGGCCTGCCTACTTTCCTCGGTGCGGTGGATGAAGGCGTGGCGAAGGAAGCCTTCAAAGCTTTCACCAAGCAAGGGCTGAAGATTGAGCTGGGCGTGAAAGTCGGTGAGATCAAAAACGGCAAAAAGGGCGTGTCGGTTGCCTACACCAACGCCAAGGGCGAAGCCCAGACGTTAGATGTCGACAAACTCATCATCTCCATCGGCCGCGTGCCCAACACCATCGGTCTGAACACCGAGGCAGTGGGCTTGGCGCTGGACGAGCGCGGTGCGATCGTGGTGGATGGCGACTGCAAAACCAATCTGCCCGGTGTTTGGGCGGTGGGCGACGTGGTGCGTGGCCCGATGTTGGCGCACAAGGCGGAAGAAGAGGGTGTTGCCGTGGCTGAGCGCATTGCCGGTCAACACGGACACGTCAACTTCAACACTATTCCTTGGGTGATCTACACCAGCCCTGAAATCGCATGGGTCGGCCGCACCGAGCAACAGCTCAAAGCCGATGGCGTGGCGTACAAGGCCGGTCAGTTCCCGTTCCTGGCGAATGGCCGTGCACGCGCTTTGGGCGACAC
>JAIXVK010000636.1 GCA_027483085.1 Comamonadaceae bacterium
GACATCATGAGGATCGCTGCGTCTTGGAGTCCGTCTTCGTTTGCCATGGTGGTATTTTGCGCCGGAGATTAAGCCGGTGCTTCTCCATTCATCCATGCCTTGACGATGTTTGCCACCGCAGCCGGGTTGTCACGGGTCAACTTGCGGGCATCTTCCAGGCGAAGTTCACTTGGTGAGGCTTGCGCTGCATCGCTGCTGGTGCCGTCAGGGCCGGTCAATTGTGGGCGTTCCGGCTGGTCATTCTCGATCGCATCCAACTGCGCAAAATCTTCTTCTGCCGTGTTCTCGGCCGCAGGGATCGGCTGCGTCAGGGCCTTCATGGCTGGGCGAATAACACCCAAGAAGACGAGAGCCGCCATACCCAGGGTGCCCAAAGGCCACGCCAAGCTGCGGGCCAAGTCCTGCAACTCAGGCTGGCGCCACAGTGGAACCTCGTTGGCATCCACCTTTTCAGCGGCGAACGGCGCATTCATCAAATTGACAGAATCGCCACGACTTTGATTGAAACCCACGGTTTCGCGCACCAAGGCGGTCATCTTTTCCAGCTGCGCGTCGGTCAGCGGCACACTGGTCGTGACGCCCTTCGCGTCAGTTGCGCTCTGGTTGTTCAGGACCACGGCGGCATTGATACGCTTGATCACGCCAATCGCACCCTTGGTCACGCGCACCGTCTTGTCCACCTCGTAGTTGATGATGGACTCTTTCTTGGATGAACTGTTGGCACCGGCGGCTCCTGCCTGGCCGTTCGCAGCCAAGACTTGCGGCTGGCCATTGATCGGGGCAGCAGCCTGGGCGGGTGGCTGATTGGTTGTCGCACCGGGAATGCCGGCTGGCGGTGTAGGCTGCGCGCCATTAGTGCTCTCGACCAGCTGTTGGCTTCGTACCGCACTGCTATCCACCGTTTGATTGGGTTTGTGGGACTCGGTGGTGCTTTCGGTTTGCGAGAAATCCAGCTCCGCAGTGACTTGCGCCTTCACGTTTTGCTTGCCGACCAAGGGCTCCAGCATGTCCAGAATGCGCCGGCTGTAGATCTGCTCGATCTGCTGCACATATTGCAGCTGCTCAGCATCCACACCTGCAGCACCATCCGGGTTGGCGGACAACAGCTTGCCGGTGTCATCGAGCACACTGACGGCAGTGGGGTTCATCTCCGGCACACTGGACGCGACCAAGTGCACGATACCGGCGAGCTGGCCTTTGTCCAGCGCGCGGCCGGGGTGCAGGCTCAGCAGCACGGAGGCCGAGGGCTTTTGCTGCTCCCGGAAAAAGCCATTCTGATTAGGCAGTGCCAAGTGCACCCGGGCACTGGACACAGACGCCAGAGCCTGTATAGAACGGGTCAACTCGCCCTCCAAGCCGCGCTGGAACGTCAGGCGCTCCTGAAACTGGGTCATGCCGAAGCGATTGGCCTCCATCATCTCGAACCCGCTGACAGAGCCTTTGGGCAAACCTTGCGAAGCCAGCTTCAAACGGACGTCATGCACACGCTCGGCCGGGACCATGATGGCGCCGCCGCCTTCGGTGTACTTATAGGGAACATTCATGGTGGTCAGCTGGGCGATGACCGCGCCACCGTCTTTGTCTGCCAGGTTCGAGTACAGCACGCGCCACTCTGCTTGGCGCCCCATGACCATGCCGATCACCGCGATGGCAACAAACAGCGCAACGCCCAACGCCAAGCGAATGCGCTGCCCCTGGTCTAACGCCGAGAGGCGTTGTCCCAAGGTGGGGTTCACAGGAATGGTGGCAACTGCGGGCATGTCGTGGTTTCCAGGGCTGAGGGCGGGCTTCTCCGCATGAATGGGGCTGATTATTCGACCCACCTTCCAAAACATTAGGGTAATAAGCCACTGCTTTACCGGCTAATTCAAAAAAATACGCCATAAGGTGAAGGCATAGGATTCGCGGCAACCCAATTAACAGGGAGACCACTATGGATCTCAAGCTCACCCCGGTATCAATGCCCACCTCCATCCGCCCCTCCACCGGGATCAAACCCGGCGGGGCCAGCAGCGCCTCAGGCGTGGGTGGCGGCTTCTCCGGCGAACTCAAAAGCGCGCTTGGCGCAGTCAGCGCTGCCCAGAACGAATCCGGCCGCCTGCAACGGGAAGTGCAGCTGGAAAACCCCAAGGTCAGCCTAGAAGAAACCATGGTGGCCATACAAAAGGCCCAAATCGGCTTCCAAGCCACCCTCCATGTGCGCAACCGCATGGTGCAGGCCTACACCGACATCATGAACATGCAGGTTTGATGAATTTGCTATATTTTTAATAGCTAACAGCGCATTATTCACGAGCGCCGAAGGCACTTTTTAAGGCTTAAATAAGTCTATGACATTTAAACCCGTGGAGCGCTCCTAACTGCGAAAAAGCGCTCTTTTTCCGGTTTGTGCCCCAACGGACTCAAGAATATTTCAGCCCTGCCGTAATACCGTGGAGAGGCCGTATTGTTGAAGGAGGTGACACGGGTTACCTGCCTAGCGGCCAGAAATTGCCAGCAGACACTTAATCCGAGAGGCTCCCCATGACCACGATCACCATCTCCGGCGGCGACAGCAACCTGACTTTGCCCGGAAACATCGACACGATCGTGGGCGGGACGGGGGTGGATGCCATCACCATCAGCTCCCAGCTCACCGATGTCAGCAACACCCTGATCGACTTGGGCAGTGGCACCGACTCCCTGACGCTCGGCAACTTCAACAACACCGGCACGATTGCGAATATCGAGTCTGTCAGCGGCAACTCCGGCGCCGACACCCTCACCCTGGTGGCCTCCAGCACCGGTGTCACAATGGACCTTGGCGCAGGCGCTGACAGAGTGACGCTCTCCACCGGCACCAATAGCGTCACCCTGAGCAATGTGGAAACCGTGGTCGGCGTCGCGGGCGATGACACGGTCACCATGGGTGGCTCTTTCGGCGCAGCCAGCGTCAGCCTCGGCGCAGGTGCCGATGCGCTGACCCTCACAACGGCTGTCACCTCCGGCGCTTTCGACTTGGGCGCTGATTCCGACAGCATCACCTTCGCCAACGGCGCAAACTCAGTCACAGTGGCGGGGGCCGAAACCGTCACCGGTAACGCCGGGGCCGACACCATTACCCTGACCACGGCCATCGCTTCAGCAGGGGTGATTGACCTTCTCGGGGGCGTTGACACCTTGACCTTGGCGGCAGGCGGCAACGTGGCCAGCATCTCGAACGTAGAGAGCATTTCCACCGCAGGCGCTGGTGCCGACGTCATTACCTTGGGCGCAGCACAAGCCAGTGGCGCGATCAACCTGGGCGACGGTGCCGACCAGATCACGCTGGCCGGCAGCGCCAACACCCTCACCCTGTCGAACATTGAGTCTGTGACCGGCAGCACCGGCAACGACACTTTGACTTTGGGTGCCGCACAAACCGGCGTGTTTGACTTGGCCAGCGGCAGCGATACGCTGACCCTCGCTGCGGGCACCAACCTGATCACCGCATCCAACGTTGAATCCGTCGTGGGCGGCACCGGCGACGACACGGTGGCGCTGCAAACGGCGGTGACCGGGGGCAACTTCAACCTTGGCAGTGGCGCCGGGGTGGACACCTTAACGCTGGCCAATGGAACCAACACTCTCGCAGCAACCGGCATTGAAACACTCACCGGCGGCACCGGCGACGACACCATCACCATGGGCGGCACCGTCACCAGCGGTGTCTACCAACTGGGTAGCGGCACCGACGTCATTACCCTGGCCAACGGCACCAACAGCCTGAGTGCGACCAATGTGGAGACCATCAGCGGCGGCACCGGCGCAGATACTGTTACTTTTGGCGCGGCCATTACCGGTGCTGTCGCCAACCTGGGCGCAGGCAGTGACAGCCTCACACTCGCAGCGGGCGGCAACATTGTCACCGCCAGCGGTGTTGAGCTCATCACCGGCGGTGCCGATGCCGATGAGTTGACACTGACTACCGCGCTCTCCGGCGGCACCATCGATCTGGCCGCAGGCGTAGACCGGCTGACCCTTGCAGCGGGTGGTAACACCATCACGGTGTCCAACGTGGAGTCGCTCAGCGGTGATATCAATGCCGACAACATCACGCTGGGTGCCAGCCAAGCCAGCGGAACCATAGACCTTGCGGCAGGCTCCGACAGCTTGACGCTGGCCAACGGCACCAACGCGCTGACGGTTGCCAATACCGAAACCATCACCGGCAACTCCGGCGGTGACAGCATCACCCTGAGCACCACAGCCAAC